>JAPSKD010000437.1 GCA_031177865.1 Bacillus sp. (in: firmicutes)
GACCCATGTACGCACATACAAGGATAACGACGGGAACCGTATATTTCCAGCCATGAAATAGGGCCAGGAAAATCAATGGTACTATACGAAAGTCGAAATTCAGATCTTGGTAGCTAATCGGAAAGTAAAACATCGTGATGACTGTTCCTGTCACAATGGCGATATGGATGATCGGGATAAGAGTGTCATGAATTTTTTTGATCTGGTTTAAATAAAGACATGTGTTGATCATCAAGTGCATGAGAAGAAGTATTCCCAGATTGGAGAGGATGGCCTGGACCACTGCAGGTGCCTCCTTGTTTTAATTTTGTTAGAAAAATGTATAATCCGCTGTGTAAGATTTGTGACTTTTTACCTAATGCTATAAAATGATGATTGGAATAGTGGTAAATAGAAACAGCTGCCCCATCTGCAGGAAAAATAGTTTCTGCACTTGTTACAATATGATATGGGTTTATAATAGAATGATTGTTCCATATATTTTAATCTTTTAGGATTTGAATAAAGGTCAAACGAAAATGGCCGATATTAAAAAAAGAAACATTATATCGATATAAATTTAGGGTATCGATGATTAAAGGAGAGCCTTGAAACATGATTGATCATACCCGGGCAGAAGCATTAAAAATAGAGGAAATTAAAGCGACAAAATTATATTTGTATCTATTTTATTTCATGTATTTTGGATATGATTTCATCTATTATTATGTTCTGCCATTATTTATAGAGCGGAAAATGGGAGTTCCGGATGAAGGGTTAGGCTATTTCCCTTATTTATTCCACCTTCTTTTACTTCTGGTTGCCTATTATTTTACAAAAAAAGGGAACCCCTTTTCCATAAAATATATTTACTTTTTTTCATTTTTGATTCTTGATTTTATTAATAGTATCCTGCGTTATTGGGGAACCAGTAATGAATTTAAGACCGGGAACATAGTTGAAATTTTGATTGTCCTCTTTGCTCCCTTGTTTGTAAATAAAGGGTACTTCTGGCTGGTCTCAATTGGAATGATCTTGAAATACATTGTTTATGGGCTGCTGTTTAAAAGTCCCAGCTTAATTCTCCCGGTAGTTTTGCTGCTGTTTTTCTCCATTGTAGGATACATTTTGCTAACGCGTTTTAATTCTTATATTAATGGAATGATTCAGGCATATGAAAATTCCCGTCAAAAGGAAAACCTTGCTGTGATTGGGCAAATGGCAGCCTCGATTGCTCATGAAATCAGGAACCCTTTATCTGCTCTCAAAGGTTTTACCCAGCTCCAGCAGGAAAAAGACATGTCTAAAGATAACTTTTATCCAATCATGCTGAATGAGATTGACCGTATCAATATGATTGTTTCGGATCTATTGATTATTGGAAAACCCAATGGGTCGACAAGGAATAAAGCAGAAATTGGTAATATTATTCATTATGTCGTTTCTATCATTAAACCGCAAGCAGTAAGGCAGGGAGTCGAGATTCATATTCAGAAGGACCCCGATCTTCCGCCTATTTTGTGTGATGAGAATCAATTAAAACAGGTTTTTATCAATCTCCTCAAAAATGCAGTGGAAGCCATGCCGGATGGGGGAGAGATTTATTTAAAAGTGCAAGCTGCCAAAAACTCTTTGGTGGTATCCATTAAGGATGAAGGGGTTGGGATTCCAAGTGATAAAATCGAAAAGCTTGGTGAACCTTTTTATACGACGAAGGAAAACGGAACGGGACTTGGATTTATGGTGACAAAAAAAATTATTGAAGAGCATGGCGGCAAAATTGGAGTTCAAAGCGTTAAGAATAAGGGGACAACCGTGGATGTTACCTTGCCTGCAGGTCCGATTGTTGCTTCAAATAATAATTAAACCAAAAGGTCTTTTTTTATGATAGTCCTTTTGGTTTATAATGGGGAGGATATGTCGATTTTTGACGATTTCCATATAGGTATTTCGGCTCATTTTTATTAAAAAGAAGAGGATTTTGTAAACTTATGAGTAATTATGGCGATATGAACGTAAAGGAATATAATGAAATGAATGACTCGCGAGGTATTAATATGGATGGGATGCTAAACGATCAGGCGTTAACCAACACAGAAAATCGGACGCTCAAATGGTTCCTTGGAATGTTTTATATCATCTTTTTCTTATATGAGTTATATTTTCAATTTATTTATATTCCATATCGAGATGAGGATTCCGCCTCTTTAAGTGCCTGGAATTATGTTATTTATATATTGATGATTCTCCTTTTGCCTGTTTCTAAAATTCTTGTAAAAAAGGGTAAATTATTTCTTGTAAAATATGTTTTTGTAGCTAGTTATTTGTGTATAGCTCTAATAAATGAAATTTTTATTTATTTCAACAGCGGCATGGAGTACCAAAGTGGAAATGTTGTCGAAGTTGTTTTGGTCTTGTTTGCCCCTATTTTTGTCAACAGCCACTTCTTCTGGTTTGTTTCCATAGGAATAGGGCTGAAGTACGGAGTTGCCGGCTTGATGTTCCATTCTTCCGAAGCGTTGTTTCCTTTATCATTGGTCTTCGTTATATCAGGTGTGTCCTATATAATCTTAAGAAGATTTCAAGTCTATGTGGGAGCGATTGAGACCTCCTATAATAATCAATTAACTGGAATTGTGCGTGGCGTAATCGCCACAATTGAATTAAAAGATCCTTATACAAGAGGGCACAGTGAAAGAGTCGCCTTTTATGCCAAATCGCTTGCTGCGGCATTGAATCGGTTTTCTCAGAATGAATTAAATGCATTTAATTATGCTTGTTTATTGCACGATATTGGAAAGGTTAACATTCCGGATTCAATCTTGATGAAACCGACCCGGCTGACACCTGAAGAATATGAAGTAATTAAAACTCATCCCGTAAGTGGTGCTGAAGCCATTCAAAAGGTTGATGGGCTGAAGATGGATATTGATGTGATTAAATATCATCATGAACGCTGGGATGGACAGGGTTATCCTGAACAGCTGTCAGGAGAGGAGATTCCGTTGCTGGCGAGAGTAGTGGCCATTGCTGATGCTTTTGATGCGATGACCTCCTCCAGATCCTACCGAAATGCGCTCGCACTGGATGTTGCTTATAGACGGATTATTGAGGGAAAAGGAACCCAGTTTGATCCGAAACTGGTAGAAGTGTTTCAAGCAGTCTTTCCTGCTTGGGTTAAGTTCCATCAGTCCTATAAATGGGCCGATGAAGCCCCCCTTCAACATAATGTGAATGGGAAGGAGGTGTCCGAATGAAAATCCGCAAGCTTAAAAAAGTGAAAACAACTTGCTGGTGGTGTGTTTTGTTACCGGGCTATGGGAAAACCTGATGGAAAAAGGGATGCGGGCATAAGCTTAGCATCCCTATTTTAATAAAAAGGCGGTTACCTTATGAAGACAGGCACGCATTCCAAGTTGACCCTTCACTCCCTTCAGATCCGCAAAGACAAGAAAAATTATA
>JAPSKD010000075.1 GCA_031177865.1 Bacillus sp. (in: firmicutes)
CCAACCCAATAACAAACGACACTAAAAATAGCATATCTTCAACCCTTCCAGTACCTTTTAATCATTAGACGAATAAGTGGCGGTTTTCGTTCCGAATCAGAGTTTGAGATAAAGCCCTTTTTTTCTACGAATATAAAAAAGGAAAGAAACTACAATTGAGTTTCTTTCCCGCTAACTTGTTATCTCGTATTGTAAAATAAAAGACCACAGAAAAACTGAGTCTAAAATCCTATCCACAAAAAACCCCTCTTGCCTTAAAAACAAGAGGGGTAGGTTTAAGCTATAGATTCGTGTTTCATTAATTTCACAATTTCTAATAATTTAATATGGTACCCATCAATTTCAAGAACCTTAAATTCATAGTCGCCATAGTTAAGTTTATCACCTTCGACTACATCCATTTTTTCGGAAAGGATCCATCCGCCAATCGTATCCATTTCATCGTCATGAATATCTAGACCAAATAAATCGTTTACTTCGTCGATTAATACTTTCCCGTCCACAACTGTTTTATGTTCACTGATTTTGTTGATTTCTGGTACTTCGTCTTCATCAAATTCATCTCGAATTTCTCCAACAATTTCTTCCAAAATATCTTCAACTGTCACTAAACCTGCTGTACCACCATATTCATCCATTAAAATAGCCATATGAACACGTTCTTTCTGCATTTTAACTAATAAATCATGGATGGCAATTGATTCGATAACTTGAATTACCGGACGAGTATATTCTTCAATGGATGTATCAAGGTTTTTACCACTGATATAATCTGTTAATACTTCCTTCATGTTCAACATACCAACAATGTTATCTTTTTCACCATCGATTACTGGATATCTTGTATAATTTTCTACTTTTACAATTTCCAAACATTCTTCTAATGTTTGGGATTTATCAAAAGCGACGATTTCCGTACGCGGAACCATTATTTCTTTAGCAATCCGATCGTCAAATTCAAAGATATTGTTCACATATTTGTATTCAGACTGATTGATTTCACCGCTCTTGTAGCTTTCAGAGATGATTAATTGAAGTTCTTCCTCTGAGTGTGCATCTTCATGTTCTGAAGCAGGCTTCAAACCAAAGATTCCAACTATTATTCGAGCAGAACCATTTAACGTTTTAATAAATGGATACATGATTTTATAAAAAATTATCATTGGTTTTGCAAAAAGTAACGTAACTGCCTCTGCTTTATTAATGGCAATCGTTTTTGGCGCAAGTTCTCCGACTACAACGTGCAAAAAGGTTACGGATGCAAAAGCAATAACAAAGGACAAAATTCCTGCTGCTGATTCAGGTATGTTGAAATGAGTAAACAATGGATGAAGTAGGTGCTCAACGGTTGGTTCACCCAGCCAACCTAATCCTAAAGCTGTAACGGTAATACCTAATTGACATGCTGATAAATATTCATCTAAATTTGAAACAATTTTCTTAGCTGCAATTGCTTTTTTATTGCCTTCTGTTACGAGCTGATCAATTCGTGTACTACGGATTTTTACGATGGCAAATTCGAAAGACACGAAGAATGCCGTAAAGCCAATTAAAATTGCAATCACAATCAAGTTAATAATGGTCAATGGTCTCCATACTCAAAGAATGAGTAAGGAATACACCTCCTGGTTTTTGTAAATGTAAGTTAACTTAGTAATAATAATAAGGTTTGAGCTAAAGGTACACCTTGCGAAGAAAGTTTATTTTTTACCATTTCTTTCTGACCGCTGTTTAGTTTGTCAAGAATTGGTTCAATTGCTTCGATTTCTTCTTTTAAGTGACGCATTAGGATCCCAATCTGTTCAAAATGCTTTTCTACCTTTTGTTTATCCACACAGTTTTCCGTCTTAATTAATTCTATTGAAGATTTTATCTCCTCAAGTGGCATATTAAGATTTTTATAGTGTTCAATTAAATGCATAATTTGAATGCATTCTTCTCCATACAATCGATAATTAGAATCCGTCCGAATAGGGTTTAGTAAGCCTATTTGGGTGTAATAATCGATTGTTCTTTTGGAGATGTTCATTAACTTAGCTATTTCGCCGATACGATACAACTTCCCAACTTACTCACCCCTTTCTATTATTATATAATATTATCATATCCGAAACTGTACAGTCAACGTAGTAGTTTTGTCTATCTATAACGTCCACACTTATCGGTTTTTCCAATACATATATGTGGGAATATTTGTAAATCATTAAACTATGTAAACGTGAATGGAGGTCCATTATGACCAATGTATTTGAATCAATGAAAGACCTATTTACTCCTCAGGCAGCAGATGAACAGCAAAATCCACTTCATGTTGGCGAGGTGATGCATGCATGGGTACTACTGACATTAATAGAAGAAGGATTAACGGTCTATCAGCAAAGCTTAAACACAACCAAGGATGTTGAATTAATTCATGCATTAAGAAACGGACAACAGGCTTCTACAGATATTGCAGAGCAGTTACGTTCTTTTTTAAGGAAAGAAGGTATATCCCTGCCACCTGCGTCTGAAGACAAACCTTTATCGGATCCGGATGCCATTCCTTTAGGGGTAAAGCATACGGACAAAGAACTAGCAAATTTAACCTCTGCAAAAATCGCTGCTGAAATTACCTTGCTTGGCCAAGCATTAGCGGTCTGCGTACGAGATGATATCTGCAAATTGTTCTTTGAAATCCAGTATGAGATATTTAAATTCGGTTCCAGCTTTAAAAAGTTAATGAGTAAACGAGGCTGGCTCAAAATCCCACCTTATTACTATCCACCTGGACATCCGGAAAAATAATAAAGAAAACCGTTCCTATAAAATAAGAACGGTTTTCTTTATTATATTCCTTGATTAAAAATATCAGTCAGAACTGGAACGATTTGTTTCTTACGGGAAACAACGCCCTTTAGAACTGCAGTATTATTCTCTAAGGTAACATTGTATGCTTTTTCAACTGCATTGGTTTTACTGCCTAGTGCTAAACCAACAGAGTCATTTGTTAAGATATCGGTTACCACAAATAAGAATAAGTCTAGGTTCTTTTCTTCAATATTTTTTGAAATCGCAGCTTCTAACTCTTCTTGACGAGCTAGAACTTCAGCAGTATCCACTGCGTTTACTTGAGCGATTTCTACCTTGCTCGAACCCATTTCGAATTCTTTTGCGTCTAATGAGATTAATTCTTCTATGGTCTTGTCACTTAGATCGGCTCCAGCTTTTAACATTTCTAAGCCATAGCTCTGTGCATCGACACCTGCAATTTCAGCTAATTCTTTTGCAGCCGCAACGTCTTCAGCTGTACAAGTTGGGGATTTAAACAGCAATGAATCTGAAATAATGGCTGATAGCATAAGACCAGCAATTTCCTTTTTGATTTCCTTGCCATTTTCTTTGTACATTTTATTTAAGATGGTTGCTGTACAGCCCACTGGCTCACAACGATAGTACAAAGGATCACTTGTTTCGAAGTTAGCAATTCGGTGGTGGTCGATTACTTCTAATACACGAACGTCTGCGATATCATTGGCACTTTGCTGGCGCTCATTGTGGTCAACTAAAATAACTGAATTTACTTCTGATGCTACATTTTCAACTAACCGAGGTACCTCGCGTTTGAACGTGTCCAAAGCGTATTGAGTTTCACCATTCACGCTTCCTAAACGGACTGGTTCTACATCCATTCCAAGTTGTTTTTTCAAGTCTGCATATGCAATCGCAGAACAAATCGTATCTGTGTCAGGGTTTTTGTGGCCGAAAATAAGTACTTTTTCCATTGTTTTAACTCCTAATCTTAATAATATATGTAGGACAAATTGATGACCCTATTGCAAATTATATAATATTCATTACTAGTATTCAAAAATTATTACTGAATTAGCTTGATAGTTTTGTTACGAATTGTTTTAATTCCTCATCTGTAATAGGTTTACTAAACAAATATCCCTGTGCTTCGTTGCAGTTATGGTTTTTGAGAATACCTAATTGTTCTCTTGTTTCGACACCCTCTGCGATTACATTTAATCCTAGAGTCTTTCCCATCAATAAGATAGCAGTGGCGATATTTTCATCATCTTTACTATTTGCAATATCACGAATAAAGGATCGGTCGATTTTGAGATAATCAATTGGGAATTTTTTTAAATAACTTAAAGAACTGTACCCTGTTCCAAAATCATCAATAGATATTTTTACACCCATGCTCTTCAAATTTTTTAATATTGTTGTTGCTTTTTCAACGTCCATTGTCATACTTTCTGTAATTTCAATGGTTAAACTAATCGGATCTATCCCTGTTTCCGCAAGGATGTCAGCAATCATTGGAACTAAATTGGGCTGATAGAACTGACGAATAGAAATATTAACGGAAATGGTTGAAAGTGGCAAACCACTCTCTTGCCATTCTTTCAATTGATAACAAGCTGTCGTTAAGACCCATTCACCAATGGTAACAATTAACCCTGTTTCTTCGGCAATTGGGATAAATTTGTCTGGAGGAATAAACCCTATTGTTTCGTGATTCCATCGAATCAGTGCTTCCACACCTTTAATTCTATTCGATGAAATGTCTATAATGGGCTGATAATTCAAGGTAAACGCTTTCTTCTCTACTGCTTTTCTTAATTCGTTCTCCAATAATAATCTCTCATTTGTCTTCTTGTCCCAGATCGCTTCGTAAAATTGATAATTATTGCCTTCTTCTTTCTTTACCTGATTCATCGCAATATCTGCTTTTCTCATGAGTTCTTCTGCACTATCTCCGTCAACAGGATACAAACTGATTCCTATACTAGGCGTAACAAAAATCTCACGGTCATCAATCGTAAAAGACTTAGCCAATACATCATGAATTCTGGCTGTAATAATCGTTACTTCTTGTCTGGAAACATTATTCAGCAATAAAGAAAACTCGTCACCACCCTGCCTCGAAGCGATGTCATTATCCCGAATACAGCTTTTTAATCGATCCGCAACCTCTTTTAACAATATATCCCCAAATTTGTGTCCGAGCGTATCATTAATGAGTTTAAATTGGTCCAAATCAAAGTATAAAACAGCTAACATTTTTCCCTGTTTTATCGAATATAAATTGATAGCTGTATTCACTTTTTCTTGAAACAGTTTTCTGTTGGGCAAACCTGTTAATTCATCATGAAACTTCAAAAAATTGATCTGATCTTCTGCCTGAAAATGCAGGATAACGAGCCTGATCAAATTCACAGTTTGTTCCATTAATTTAATATCCCATTCAGAAGGATGATGGTTGTAACGAAAGTACATGGCAAATACAGCTAAAACGTTTTGCATTTGATCACATACTGGGATTGACCAGCAAGATTTTAGTCCATATTCAAATGCTTTCTCTTTATACTCGATCCATAGCGGATCTTCAGCTATATTGGAAACAAATAACGGTCGTTTTATGAAGGCTGATGTTCCGCATGAACCGACAGCCGGCTCGATTGGCAGCTCTTCTATGTATTCATAAAAATCTTTTGCAAGGCTCGGGGCAGAACCAAACATGAGATGATGATCACTCTTATTTACCAGGAAAATAGAACAGAATCCTTCGTTTGAAACCTTTTCGATGAGTAAATTAATACGATCTAAAACCGCTGCTAAACTTGATCCATTCGCAAGCATTTCAAGAACACTGCTTTGTCCATTCACTAGGGTCTCGATTGTAGTTTTTTCACTTTGAACCTTTGAATATAGCGTTTTATAAAAATCAATTAAAGATTTCATTATAATATCAATCATCCTTATTTAATCATCGTTTAACGAAGTTGTTAGCTGCATGCCCCATAAGGAACAATTGGAAAATATAGATGAAAATCCGAATATTATTAGTTATCGGTAGATAATTGTCGAAGTTTAGGTGAATTTGAAGAAAAAGAAAAAACACCCTTTTTATTAAAAGAGTGTTTGACTTAATCAAACTTAGAGAAATGAATCTAGTGAATATCCATTTCCCTCAAAGTTTTTACGCATCCGTAATATTGCCTGCGAATGAATTTGAGAAATTCTCCCTTTTGTTACGTTCAAAATTTCAGAAATCTCTACTTGCGAAAGCCCTTCGTAGTACATTAAAGTTATAACCAGTCTTTCCTTTTCCGACATTTTATCAATAGAGGCAACGATAAGCTTCTTAAATTCATCCATTTGGATTTTTCTATCCTGAGATGGAAAATGATCATCGCGAATCTGATCGATCCTACTTTGCTGCTTTCCATCCTCTTCACTTGTATTAAGAGGTTCATTTAAAGAGAGGAGTGTGGAAACTGATAAGGTTGCCATTGCTTGATCAACTTCCTCAAGCGATAAATTGGTATGCTGGCTCAATTCCATTTCAGTAGGAGTCCTCATTAATTCTTGTTCCAAATCCCGATAGGCGCTATTTAGTTTCTTCGCCTTTTCTCTTAATCCACGTGGAACCCAATCCATTTGCCGGATTCCATCGAGCATGGCACCCTTAATACGCCATAGTCCAAAGGTTTCGAATTGATATCCCTTTTTGTAGTCGAATTTTCTAATCGCTTCCAATAATCCAATATATCCTAACCCTGCTAAGTCTTCTTTTGAAATAATATTCTGCGGGATACTAGAGCCCAGACGATTGGCCATTTGGTCAACCAAATGCATGTATTGTTTTACAAGATAATCTTGAGATCTAGAATCTTGGTTTTCTTGAAAAGACTTCCAAAGCGAATAGTGCGGAATGGTTTCTTTCAATGCCTGTCTCAACTATGCTCCCCCCCTAGTTCTCCAACGTTCTTGTTCCATATTTATTTTGTGTATCACTTTCCGTTTCCAGGATTATGTAAAGAGTCAAGGCCGATTGATTGGAAACCAGGTTCGCTCTTCAACTCTATTTCATCGTTTTTCTTTTGAACGGTTTCTTCGTTCAGATGTCCTTTTTTAAATAGACTATCGTCACTATTTTCCTGCTTTTTTGCACCGATAAGCCCAAGGATAAACATAACGATAAATCCTAAAATAAAAAACAGCAGGAACCCAAGCAGGGCTCGAAATAGCGACGTTTGCCAGGTGTTATTCACGATGGAAAACAAGTAAGTAAACAGGAATGTAATGAATCCAAGGATAATATTAACCTTCAAATTTGATATCATATGAACCCTCCTATTTCTGCACTTTACCGAGAGAAATTATTTTTTCAAAAAAACCTCTAATCCCTTTCGGTGCAGCCGATAGAGCGGAGGAATCAATATCAGGTAAATAGGAATTTACTATTTGTTTGATTGTTTTTGATGCCCCACAATTCGGATAGGAAATATAAAAAGGTATTTGGGAACGAACTGACTTCGGCACATGGTCATCTTCCATTATGAAACCTAATGTGTTCAAATTAAGTTTAAGAAAATTATTGCAGGCATTTTTCAATGATCTTGACGTTTCAATTGCTTCCCGATAAGATCGCGCTCGATTCACCACTAAATGAAACTTTGGTGCTTTCTTAGTAAACTGAAAAACTGTTTTGAGTACCGCATAAGAATCAGCTATAGCCGTAGGTTCTGGCGTTGTAACAATAATGGTTTCATCTGACGCTAAAACAAATTCAACAAGTTCCTTAGAAATGCCAGCTCCAGTATCAAGTAAGATGAAATCTGCATAGGTTTGTAATTCCTGAATTTGACTCCAAAAATACCATAGTTTATTTTGATCCAATTCCATTAGATCTTGAAGGTCCAGTCCTCCGGAAATATACTCAATTCCATGTGTACCTTTTTGGATAACATCCCAAATTTGCTTTTGCTGGTAGAGGACATCGATCAGGCTAAATCTAGGAGTAACTCCCATTAGAATATTAATGTTTGCCGTAGATAAGTCCAAATCCAATACAACGACTTTTTTACCTGCAGCTTGTAAGCCGAGGGCAAAGTTAAGCGTAAAATTAGATTTGCCAACCCCGCCCTTTCCACTCGTTATCGTAACAAAGCGAGAGAATTCCGTTTTTTGCTGCTGAACCTTATATCGGTGCATATATTCACGTAGACTTTGAGCTTGATCCATCTTCCTATTCCTCTCCTATTAAATATCTAGCAAGCAGAGGTGGATCGATTGCTGCAATATCTTCTGGTACACTTTGTCCATTAGTGATATATGCTAACTGATATGGGTATTTATATGCGATATTAAAAATCGAACCATAGCTGGTAGTTTCATCGACCTTGGTAAGAATAAGTTTTTTAATCGGACTTTCTAAAAATTCTTTTAACAGAATTTCCATATCTTCAAACTTTGTTGTTAAGCTTAACACTAAATAATTATCACTTTTAAGTGGATGGTTAATAAATTCATTAATGGATTCCCGATATTTCACTTGTTTATAATTTCGTCCGGTTGTATCCATATAGATAAGATCATAGTGATCTAATTTAGAAATAGCCTTCTCTAATTCATCGCTTGAACGAACCACTTCAATGGGTACATTTAGTATTCCAGCATATGTTTTTAGCTGTTCAACCGCTGCGATCCGATAGACATCTGTGGTAATCATAGCCACACGGCGTTTTTGTTTTAGCACTTGTTCGGTTGCAAGCTTTGCAATCGAAGTTGTCTTACCAACACCAGTAGGGCCAACGACATTGATCATCCGAGTAGTTTCACTAATACTTGTTGTATCCGGGATTCTCTTTGTGATGATTCCTTCTATGATTGCCAGAATTTCATTCTTGATGATTTCTTCACTTGTCTCGTTGATGGACTCATGTTTTTTGAGCAATTGATTGACGATGTATTCAATAACATCCTCATCTACACCTTGTTTTCTTAATTGATTCACATGATTGACAACAGGAACAGGCAAGTTGCTTCCTTGTTTATCTCCCATCATCAAGGTCATCATCATTTTACGCATATGCTTAATTTCATCCAGCAGTTGGTTTTCAGCTTCGAAAGATTGTACCTGATGCTGTCGTTTCTTTTCTTTATCGATTACTGGCTGAGCAGGTGTTGGTGCTATCTTTTCTTTTACCGTCTCAGGCTGTGAATAGAATTGATATAACTTTTGAGGATTCTTATGGAAAACAGAATTCTGTTTTTCCTCTTCGTCAGGAAAAGATAACTCTTGATTTTTTTTCTCGAAAACAGGACGCATTGGTTTCTCTTTTGGTTCGAACATCAGCTTTGGTTCAAGAGACGTCTCTTCTTTGTCTACTGTATAGGCTGTAACTTCATACTTTTGTTTTGTAAAGAAACCAAACAGACCGCCTGTATTAATCGCCCTCGTATTTACAATAATGGCGTTATCCCCTAATTGCTGCCGAACCATTTTCAAAGCTTGAGGCATGGTATCTGCAATAATTTTTTTCGTTTTCATATATTTACCACTCCTATACTTTGGATTTCAACATCTGGCTCTAACTCCGTGTAAGCAAGAACTGGGACTGTCGGCATCACTTTATCAACAAACTGCTTCAGGTACATTCGAATGGACGGAGAAGTAAGGAAAATAGGCTGGCCGCCTAATTTAACCACTTTCTCAATTTGCTCATGTATTTCTTCTGTAATTTTTCGAGACATTTGCGGGTCCATAGATAAATATTGGACCCCTGCTTCTGTTTGCTGAATACTGTCGGCAATGCCTTTCTCTAAAGTAGCCCCTGCGGTTAAAACATTAATAACGCCATCCTCTGTATACTGTTCTGTAATTTGGCGTGTTAACGACTGACGGACATATTCTGTCAATACTCGATGTTCCTTTGTATAGACAGCAAAATCTGCCAATGTTTCAAAAATAGCAGCTAAATCACGAATGGAAATCTGCTCACGCAGAAGATTTTGTAATACCTTTTGGATGTCTCCCACTGTTAATAAGTTGGGTACTAGTTCATCCACTAAGTGAGGATGAGTTTCTTTCAGGTTATCGACTAATTCCTTTGTTTCCTCCCTGCGCAGCAGCTGGTAAGCGTATCGTTTTAATACCTCAGTCAGGTGCGTTGCAATCACAGAAGGCGGATCCACGATAATATATCCCATCAGTTCTGCTCTTTCTTTTGCTTCTATATTTACCCATACGGCAGGAAGCCCAAAAGCTGGTTCCACCACATGGATACCCTCAATTCCATCTTCCTCCGAAACTTGATTCATTGCTAAGAAATGGTCCAAGTATACCTCGCCCGTTGCAATCCGGTTGCCTCGGAATTTTAATACGTATTGGTTCGGCGATAATTGCAGATTATCGCGAATCCTGATAGTAGGAATTACTATGCCTAATTCAATGGCAAATTGCCTGCGGATCATGACAATCCGATCGAGTATATCCCCGCCTTGTTTTTGATCTGCCAGCGGAATTAAGCCATACCCTATTTCCAATTCCAGCGTATCAAGCTGAAGCAGGTTGATCACTTTTTCTGGACTTCCAATATCTTCAATACTTTCTTCCATTTCTTCCTGCTCCTGTAGAAGCTCTTCTTTCTTCATTGATTTCTGGAGCGAATATCCACCAAATGCCAATAATCCGGCTACTGGCAGTGTCAGAAAAATTCCAATTGGTGTAAAAATACCAAGGACTGAAATGGTACCTGCCACGATATAAAGAAGTTTTGGGTAACTGAAAATCTGACCCATAATGTCTGATCCTAAGCTACCATTGGTAGCAGCGCGGGTAACGGTGATACCTGTAGCAGTGGAAATTAATAATGCTGGCACCTGACTGACCAATCCATCACCAACAGATAACAGCGTGAAAGTGCTGGCAGCTTCAGCAAATCCCATCCCGTGGATGGTCATCCCGATGATAAAACCGCCAATGACGTTAATGAGAAGGATGATAATTCCGGCAATGGCGTCCCCTTTAACAAACTTACTCGCACCATCCATCGCTCCGTAAAAATCTGACTCCATTTCAATTTTCCGGCGGCGGTCACGTGCATCCTTATCGCTGATTAAGCCCGCATTCATATCAGCATCTATGCTCATTTGCTTACCTGGCATCGCATCCAAAGTAAATCGAGCGGCTACCTCCGCAACCCTTTCGGAACCTTTTGTGATAACAATGAACTGGATCACAACTAGGATTAAGAAGATAACTAAACCGATTACGGCATTTCCGCCAATTACAAAGCTACCAAAGGTCTCAATAACCTCTCCTCCATCCGCATGTGATAGAATCGAGCGGGTTGTTGAAACATTCAAGGCTAAGCGAAAAAGGGTAGTCAAAAGAATAGCAGTTGGAAAAATAGAAAACTCCAATGGTTCTTTTGTATTCATAGCTACTAACAATATCATTAATGATACGGAGATATTAATAATTAACAAAAAATCCAATAATAGCGTTGGTAAAGGGATGATCATCATCGCAACAATTAATATGACAACAAACAATACAGAAACATCTTTTATCTTCATGCCATCATCCCCTTATACCGGCCTTCTTGATAGTAAACATAAGCTAAAACCTCTCCTACTGCATTAAACAGTTCCTCTGGAATTGTCTCGCCTATTTCCACGGCAGCAAATAGTGCTCGTGCCAGCGGCTTATTTTCTACGGTCATTATTTTATGTTCTTTCGCGATTTCTTTTATTTTCAAAGCAATATGATCTTTACCCTTCGCAATCACTTGAGGTGCATCCATAGTGGCAACATCATACCGAATGGCTATAGCAAAGTGTGTTGGATTCGTGATGATCACATCCGCCTTCGGAACCTCAGCAATCATACGGTTCATCGCCATCTGCCTTTGTTTGGCTCTTCGCTGCCCCTTAATATGAGGGTCACCTTCCATTTTCTTGTGCTCATCTTTAATATCTTGTTTGGACATTCGGATTTTTTTCTCAAATTCAAATTTCTGATATAGATAATCACCCAATGCCATGATCAACAAACATGCTGACACATAAATCCCCATTTTCACGATAAGTGAACCTATAAATCTAGCAGCATCCCAGATATTCTTTTCACCTAGCAAAAATAATTCACTTTTATTATTCCAAATGACAAAATAGACGATAATAGAAGTTACAGTGATTTTGAAAATCGACTTTAGTAATTCTACTACTGCACGCATCGCAAAAATTTGTTTAGCCCCTTCAATGGGATTTAATTTACCTAGATTCATCTTTATCGATTCCAAATTAAACATAAAGCCAACCTGTGCGTAGTTCGAAACGATTCCCGCGAGCAGTATGACTACAAATATGGGAGAAATTAATTTGGCTGAATCGAATAGCAGCTGATTAAATAAAAGCTGGGTGCTCTTAATCGATAGGTCCCACAGTAAGTATTCCTGGAAACTATGACGATAGATATTCAAGCAGCCTTCAATAAAGCTTTTTCCCCCAACTAACAGAAAGGCAAATGTAAGAAGCAAAGTGAGGGAGGCAGAAACTTCTTGACTTTTCGCGACCTGTCCTTTTTTTCGCGTATCACGTCGTTTATTCGGTGTGGCTTTTTCTGTTTTTTCATCCGCAAAAAATTGCAGGTCTAAACGAAGCAGCATCCTTTATGCCCCCATTATTTTCAAAATCGAATACATGGCTTCATACATGTTTTCAAATAGAACCTTTAGCAGGTAAAAGAAACTTGGCAATATCACAATATATATCAAAAAGTGGATAAGTATTTTAATAGGTGGAAAGATGACAAAAATATTCATTTGCGGAACCGTCTTTGCCATAATCCCTAAGCCGACGTCGACAACAAACAGTGTACCGACAATGGGCAGAGCCATCATAAACCCTATCAAAAACATCTTCACTAAACTATCAAGAAATAAGGTAGAAATTCGTCCATCCATCCAAGCTGGCACTAGAGCTTGAAGGGATACCCAATCAAAACTTGCTAGAATTCCTTGAATAATTATATGGTGGCCATTAGTAGCAAGTAAAACCAAGATCACGAGAATGTTTTGAAACTGTCCTGTTAATTGAGTATTGGATCCAAAAGTAGGATCATATAAATTCGCCATAAAAAACCCAATTTGATAATCGAGCAGAGATCCCGCCAACTGAACTGAGTACATCAAGGTATTGGCAGCCAATCCTAAAACAATGCCAACAAAAAATTCCTTCAAAATTAATAACATTAGTACACCCTGTGACGAAGTATCGATGGGTTCTTTCACCACTCCAACACAAAGGATACTGAGGACAATACTAAAACCAATTTTGTAGGGAACGGGTATTTGCCTGCCGGAAAAAACGGGTGCTGTGATCAAAAATGTGGTAATCCGCACAAATATAAGTAAAAATGTCCACCAGGCAGCTTCATCCATTTGGATCACCTACCCTACAAATTGTGAAAGATTACCCAATAAGTTCTGAGTAAAATCAACCACATAATTCAACATCCACGACCCAAAAAATAGAATCGTTAAAAATACTGCCACTATTTTCGGAACAAAGGCTAATGTCTGTTCCTGAATTTGAGTAGTAGCTTGAAAAATACTGACTAATAGTCCTACCACTAAGGCGACCCCGGCAACGGGAGCAATCACAATTAAGATTGTATAAATAGACTCTTGGGCAATTCTTAGAATGACTTCTGTGGTCATGGATTACACCTCTTCTTAAAAACTCATAAGCAATGATTTAACAATTAAATTCCATCCATCAACCAATATAAAAAGAAGAATCTTAAACGGTAACGAGATCATTACCGGCGGAAGCATCATCATCCCCATGGACATTAAGATACTGGCAACGATCATATCAATCACAAGAAAAGGAATAAAAATCATGAATCCCATTTGGAAGGCTGATTTGAGTTCGCTAATCGCATAAGCAGGAACTAATGCAGTTAACGGAATATCCTCAATACTCTTGGGCCTGTCCATATTGGCATAATCCATAAACAGCGCCAGGTCTTTTTCCCGAGTATGTTTGGTCATGAATTCTTTTAATGGCGCACTTGCCGCCTTATAGGCTTCTTCCTGCGTCATTTTTCCGTCCATGAATGGCTGAAGTGCTTCTTTATTAACTTCAGAAAAAGTCGGACCCATCACAAAAAATGTGATAAAAAGTGCTAAACCGACTATGACTTGATTGGGCGGCATTTGCTGGGTTCCAAGTGCAGTACGCACAAATCCTAACACGACAACGACCCGCGTGAAACAAGTCATTAAGACGAGAAAGGATGGTGCAATGGACATTACCGTTAATAGGATAATGATTCTTAACGTATTAGAGACTTTTTCAGGATCGTCTGAACCAAAGTCGATTCCCGGCAGTATTGATCCGACAGAATAATCAGCATGGGCGATAGAATAAATACCAAACGTGAAGATAGGAACTAAAATGGCTAATTTTTTAATCATTGTTCCTACACCTCATCGTTCTCTTGCTGCATTTTATTTAATTGTTTTTGAAAAATAGAGCTCCATTTTTGTGTGGAATCTTTAAAAAACTCTTTTGGTGTTAAGGAGTCTGCTTGATTTTCATAACTTTTTAAAAGATGCTGGTATTCTTCCCCTTCAGAAAGTGTCCGGACTAACGAAATGGTATCTCCTACCCCAACTATGTAAATCGTCTTTCCAATTAAGAGGATTTGCAAGGAGCGGTTATTACCAAGCACATGACCCCCTAATGGAATAATGGACCCATTCGATTGGGCTAAATTACTCCGTTTTGAGAGAAATCGTAATAGCACAAACAATAAGCCAATGACCAAGAGAAAAGAGAAAATAAATTTTAATAATAGTGGAAAAATAGAAGATGACTGACTATCCATCTCTTTGTTGGGTGTTGGTGTAGTTTTCACCTCATCCTGATGAATAGAGTCATAGACGGAAGGTTCCGCTGAAGATTTTTTCGTCTCTTCGGCGTGAATAGTAGTTTGAAAAAATATGAGATTAATAAACATAACAAATAATAAGATGAGGTATTTCATGATTTTCTCCTTCCTTGGAGTTCCTGCAATTTATTTTAAATTGGCTGTAATTTGCGCCGCTGTTTCGGCATCCGTTTTCGCAATCTCCGTTAAGATTTGCGAACGGCTTGTAGTTGTGAGATTCTTTAAGAGATCCATTGCTACTTGTGAGTTCGTTTCCAACATTGATTGAATAATACTGGCTGATTGAACAGGGTTCATACCGGCAATCGTTTCAGATAAGGCTGTTGTTGGATTCTCTTGTTTTTTTACAAGTTCAACTAGTTGTTCTTTTAAGATTGAAGGATTGGTTTCCCCTAACATTACTGCCTCACGAAGCAAGGTGGTAATTTGCGCAGCTTTCTTTGCATCCTTCATACTCCCGATGATACTGCTTTGTAAATCAACCTCTAATTGTAATAGTGTAAATACCGCTTCTTCTAATGGCATATTCTCTACCATTAATGCTGCTTTAGATGGAGAAATATTTTCATATATTGCAGCGACTTGTTCCATTTGCTGCTTCGATTCTTCGGTTTGCTTTGCTTCCAATTGCAACTGCATTTCTTGATTACTTTTCTTTAATTCCTCTAAACCTTCTTTATTCGAACTAATTTGAGTATTCAATTCCTTAATTTTCTTATCCTTATCTTTCAACTTTTCGTCAGCATTTAGGTATTGCTGTTTCCAGTAATCAGAATCCTCCGAGCCATTGGCTAGAGCAGAAGCAGGTTCATTCCCTGGAATGATCGTGTTGATAACTGGAACTGTATTTCCCCACTCTTG
The DNA here is from genome assembly GCA_031177865.1 of Bacillus sp. (in: firmicutes). Classification (GTDB taxonomy): domain Bacteria; phylum Bacillota; class Bacilli; order Bacillales; family Cytobacillaceae; genus Neobacillus. Next base: position 15,599 of record JAPSKD010000075.1, read on the forward strand.
TAAGGTTTTCCACACAGGAATACCCATAAAATTTAATGCAGTACCTATTAATAAAGTTGTAATGATTAACGGTATCACCCCTACGTAAAAAAAAGAGGCTAATATACTCCGATGCTTTTCTTTCATCGTATTCCCCACCTTACATTCTTCGCGCATTCCGCAACAGAGCCATTTCATCCAAGAATGCTTGTTCTTCTCGTTCCATTTGTTTTTGAAAAGCAGCGGCTGACTTAGTTTTCCATTGGTTCCAAATTTTCGCTTCTTGAGTTCTTTCAATCAGAACCTGATGCCGCTCTTCTACCTCATGAGAAATTTGCTTAGATTTATGCTCGAGCTTTTTCATTTGTAGGTTTACATGATCGATTTCTTGTTGGACTTCTAAAATCTTCCATATCGATTTTCGATGGGTATCATTATATTGGTTGAAGATTTTATCCTTTTCCAACACTAACCCTTCCAGCTCTTCCTCGACTTCCATTTGTTTAAGCTTGCTTGTCCCAAACTTTTGCTGTGCTATTTCCTTTTCTTTTTCTTTAAAATCAAGGACTTTTTGATACGTAAATTTCATTTTCATCGGACCATCGCTCCAAATTGAGAAATTAATAAGGATTCTACCTCTTCTAGATTAGAAGCTTCATATATACCTTGGCGCAAGAAATTATCTATATGCGGCTTTAGTCGGATAGCCATATCTATGTCACGATTTGATCCTTTTTTATAAGCTCCAATATTGATTAAATCTTCGGCTTCATTATAAGAAGCAAGCAGCTTTTTAAATTGGCGGACTGCAGTCAAATGGTCATTTGATGTAATTTCAGTCATGACCCTACTTGCACTATTTAAGACATCGATTGAAGGATATATACCTTTTGCTCCAATTGCTCGGCTAAGGACAATATGTCCATCTAATATACCTCTAACCGCATCTGCAATCGGTTCGTTCATATCATCTCCATCTACCAATACGGTGTAAATGGCTGAAATCGACCCTTTTGGTCCTGTTCCTGCCCTCTCCAATAGCTGGGGAAGCATGGCAAATACAGAAGGTGTATATCCCTTAGTTGTCGGTGGTTCTCCTATAGCTAAGCCAATTTCTCTTTGTGCCATAGCAAATCGGGTAACTGAATCCATTACCAGTAGAACATCTTTCCCTTGGTCGCGGAAATACTCTGCAATGGAAGTGGCAGTTAACGCACCTTTTATTCGAATAAGGGAAGGTTGATCGGATGTGGCTACAATCACGACTGACTTTTTCAAACCCTCTTCTCCCAGGTTTTGCTCAATAAAGTCGAGAACCTCACGTCCCCGTTCACCTATCAAAGCAATTACGTTTACGTCAGCAGTAGTATTCCTTGAAATCATTCCAAGCAGTGTACTTTTTCCTACCCCACTTCCTGCAAAGATCCCCATCCTTTGCCCTTTACCCATTGTTAGTAAGCCATCGATTGTTTTAACACCAACGCCTAAAGGAGATTTTATTCTTGGCCTGCTAAGCGGATTAGGCGGCTGTGCATGTGTAGGTACTTCCTCTAACCCTAATGGCAGAGGTTTACCATCGATTGGCTGCCCTAATCCATCTAAAATTCGCCCAAGTAATTGATGCCCAGCCTTTACCATCATCGGTTTACCACTCGCGACAACGTCACATCCAGGACCAATGGCTCTTACCTCACCAAGCGGCATTAATAGGACCTTGTTTTCTCGGATTCCTACGACCTCCGCTTGGATTGGCACTTGAGATCCTGTAGGATAGATGGAGCACATTTCCCCAATTCTTACATCAGGTCCTTGTGATTCAATTGTAAGTCCTATAATTTGGGTGATTTTCCCATTCACTCGGACAGGGTCAATTCCACGAATCAATTTGACATAATTTTCAGCTGACAACACCACTGTCATTCACCCTTCTCGCCTCTAAAATAACCTTTTTTATTTCTTCTATTTGTGTATCAATACGAGCGTCAACACTTCCAAAAGCAGTTCGTATCATACACCCCTTAGGTGAAATTGAATGATCCGGTATGATTTTGATTTCTGTTTCACCGTTAACCAGTGCAGCGAAATGCAAGCGTTGTCCTTGAATAAATTCAAAATCATCAGGATGGACACACACAGTTATCGATTCTTTTTCCTTTACCCGGAGGATGTGCTGTTTGATTAACTCCACAAATTTTTGTGGAGAATCCTCTAATTCCTGCTTAATAATTTTAGAGGCAATCACAGTACTTAACTCTAACAAAAACGGTTCTGCTTCTGCGATAATCGCTTCTTTTTGCTGGTAAGCTTGTTGTAACAAATTCTGGACTTGTT
>JAPSKD010000076.1 GCA_031177865.1 Bacillus sp. (in: firmicutes)
TTCAGCATTACTATTGTGATATTAATCACTGTGATATCAATTTATTACTATTAACATAGTACTTATCTAAGGAATGAACATATTGTGAACTGTCAATTTTGTTATTTTTTCTTCACAATTGTTTTGTATTATGAAAGAGAACTTATTATTTAATTTAACTATTCTGAAGGGAGTCTTGGGGGATGGCGAAAGCGGAACTGAAAACAAACAAAAAAACAGAAATTGAAGACAGCTCTTCTCTTAAAGGGACATTCGCGTCCGTTTTCTTTTTGGGAATCTTTTTAGTTGTCACATGGGTAAGTGTCTACTTCTTATTTTTAGACCGTTTTTAAAGAGGGAAAGGGGAAAAAACCATGCAAATGCATAAGTTTGAAAAAATTTGGCTTATATTCGGTATAGGCACACTAGTGGTTTTCTTATCAGTTGTGGGTGTAAGCGCTTTTTATTTAGGAAACAAGCCGCCAAGCTGCTTAACTACCATTGATCCAAAAAAAGTTGATACTCAAGCTCCATTCGATAAGCCTGGATTAAACAAGGTTGAAGGAAAAGAATGGGACTATGAATTAGTGTACATCGCTTCTGCCTTCTTCTACAATCCTGGCGAAGTGGAAGTGCCGCTTGGAGCGAAAGTAAAAGTTATTGCTACAACAAAAGACGTTATACATGGTTTTCAAGTAGCTGGGACGAATATCAATATGATGCTTGAACCTGGTTATATAAACGAGATTGTCACAACATTCGATAAAGAAGGCGAATACTTAGTGGTTTGTAACGAGTACTGTGGTACGGGTCACCACTTAATGAGTTCTAAGATAAAGGTGGTTAAATAATGAGCAGCCAAACAACAAAATTAAAAGTTGATCCACGTGATGGAAAGCTTGCGATGGCACACTTTTATGTTGCCTTTATCGCTTTGGCTTTAGGCGGTCTAATGGGATTACTCCAAACCCTTGTCCGCTCGGGTAAATTTGAGCTTCCATGGGGTATTGATTATTATCAAATATTAACCGTACATGGTGTTTTAATGGGTCTTGTTTTAACAACGTTCTTTATTATGGGCTTCCAATATGCAGCTGTCAGCCGTACCGCAGGTACTCACTCTCCAGCAGCACGCCGGATTGGCTGGATTGGATTTTGGGTAATGACTGTTGGAACAATCATGGCGGCAACGATGGTTTTACTGAAAGAAGCTTCTGTTCTTTATACATTCTATGCACCATTAAAAGCACATTGGATTTTCTACTTAGGTATGACATTTGTGGTGGTTGGCAGCTGGCTTGATGGAGCAGCCCAAATAATGACTTATGCAAAATGGCGTAAGGAAAACCCAGATAAACCAAGCCCGCTGTTAAGCTTTATGGCTGTCATTAATACAGTACTTTGGATTGTAGCAACATTAGGTGTCGCGTCAACGGTTTTATTCCAGTTACTCCCATGGTCACTTGGCTTAGTAGATACTGTTGATGTGTTAGTCAGCCGTACATTGTTCTGGTATTTTGGACACCCGCTCGTGTATTTCTGGTTACTTCCAGCCTATATGTGCTGGTATGCTATCGTTCCAAAAATTATTGGCGGAAAAATCTTCTCGGATTCACTAGCACGTTTATCCTTTATTCTGTTTTTACTTTTCTCAATACCAGTTGGTTTCCACCATCAACTAACTGAGCCTGGTATTGATCCAGCGTGGAAATTTTTACAGGTAGTTCTAACATTTATGGTTATCATCCCATCATTGATGACTGCCTTTTCTTTATTTGCAACCTTTGAGAGATTTGGCCGTTCTATAGGGGCAACAGGACTTTTTGGCTGGTTAAAGGTTTTACCTTGGAATGACGCTCGTTTTACCGTTCCATTTATCGGGATGGCAAGTTTTATCCCTGCTGGAGCAGGCGGTATTATCAACGCTTCCAACCAAATGAACCAAGTCGTTCATAACACGATTTGGGTAACTGGGCATTTCCATTTAACTGCTGCAACTTCCGTTGTGTTAACGTTCTTTGGAATCTCCTATTGGTTGGTACCACACTTAACTGGACGGAAATTAACAAAAGCAATGAACAAATTAGGAATTATTCAAGGCTGGGTTTGGTTTATCGGAATGGCGTTTATGTCAGGTGCTATGCACTTCCAAGGACTTCTAGGCGGTCCTAGACGTTCAGCCTTCTCAACTTACGGAGATTCAGCTCAAGCAGCTGAATGGATTCCTTACCAAATTGCACAAGCAGTAGGTGGATCAATCCTATTCCTTGGAATCATTTTAATCATCATTATCTTTGTTAACCTTGCATTCTTTGCACCTAAAGGGGAAGAAGATTTCCCTGTTGGTGAAGCAGAAAATCCAGAAGAAAAAGCACCAATGATATTTGAAAACTGGAGATTATGGCTTGGTATTACAGCAGCCCTCATCCTATTTGCTTACACTATACCGTTTATCGATATGATTCAAATTGCACCTCCGGGCTCTCCAGGATTTAAAACTTGGAATTCCTGGTAACGATTAAGAAACAAGGCTTCATTTATGCTGAAGCCTTGTTTTTATTTATTTTATAGGTCAATTTCGGCAAATTTATCAGAATAACAGATAACAGTATAATAACAGTACCAACCAATTGCAGCACTCCAAAGTTTTCTTTATATAAAAAGACACTTAACAACGTAGCCGAAACAGGCTCCACAGTTGCGATAATCGACGCCTTACTGCTCTCCATTTTCTCTAATCCCTTAGTGTATAATAAGTAAGCTATTACTGTTGGAAATATACCCAAACCCACTCCGTAAAGGATGACTTCTCCACTAAATAAAATACTTGTTTTTTCAAAAAGATTGGTAAATAAAAGTAATGTAATAGCAGCCACTAAAAAGGTATAAAAAGTAACTGTAAATGGGCTATATTTTGCTAATGCAAATTTGCCGAATATAGTATATAAAGCGTATCCGAAGCCTGCACCAAGTCCTGTTAGAATTCCAACCAGGTTGATTGATGGTGTATCCTTGAAACTTACCCCAACAATTAAAACACAGCCTATCAAAGTCCCGATGACTGAGATAATTTTTCTGCTATCCATACTTTCTTTTAGAAATAGATAAGAAAGGACAACTACAAATGTTGGAGCAGTATACAGTAAAATAACAGAAAACGATAGACTCAATTGATTGATGGAAGTAAAATAACACCAATTGAATAGGACTATGCTGAAGATCCCAGTTCCAATAAAGTATTTACTATCCACAAATTGAATTTTCATTTGTCGTGGATATTTTGTAATGCCGATAATCCCAAGTAATAAAACTGCGGTGACTACCCTCAAAGTGACAATCTCCATTGAAGTAAAACCGAAAAGTGCTAGCTTTCTAACAAAAATAGCTATGATTCCCCACAAAGCTGCACTGACTGCAATCATCATAATTGGACCTATTTTCCCCATCGCACACACACCTTTATGAAATAAAGAAGAAAGGAAATGTTCTTTCCCTTCCTTAACCTTCTATTCACTTAATTGATATACTTTTCCATATTTCTCATACAAATAATCGATTAGATATTGAGCATTTAAACCTTCCCCTGTTATATCATGAAGGATTTCTAATGGCTTTTTCTGCTTCCCATATTGGTGAATATTCTGAGTCAGCCAGTTCTTGATTGGCCGCAAATTCCCTTCCTCTAACAGTTGGTCAAAGTTAGGCAAATCTTCTAGCATTTTGTTCTTAAACTGAGCAGCATACATATATCCCAGTGCATACGACGGGAAATATCCAAAACTTCCCCCTGCCCAGTGCACATCCTGAAGTATACCCTTTGCGTCATTCTCTGGAGAAATGCCTAGGTATTCTTGATATAATTTATTCCAAACCTTCGGAAGGTCCCTCACCTCTATCTCACCATTAAATAGACCTTTTTCAATTTCATAGCGAATAATGATATGGAGAGGGTATGTTAATTCATCTGCTTCAATTCTAATCAGCGAAGGCTTCGATTCATTTACAGCTCGATAAAAATCTTCAATTGAAACATCATCAAACTGACCAGTGGCATAGGTCTTCAATAGTTCATAGTTATTTTTCCAAAAAGAAAAACTTCGCCCGACCATATTTTCGTAGAAAAGGGATTGCGATTCATGGATACCCATTGATGTTCCAGTGCATAAAGGCGTGCCAATCAAATCTTTTGAGATATTTTGTTCGTATAACGCGTGGCCGCCTTCGTGAATGGTACCAAAAACAGCTGTACGGAAATCCTGCTCATCATAATTGGTTGTAACCCGGACATCACCTGGATTTAAGCCGGTAGCAAAGGGATGCACCGTTTCATCGAGTCTCCCAGCCTCGAAGTTATATCCCATTTTTGCAAGGATTTCCAAGCTTAATGCCTTCTGTTTATCCTTTTTAAAGGTTTTAAACAGAAACTCTGTTTTAGGTTTATTAGGAGAATCAGCAATTTGCTTGACCAACGGTACAATTTTCTCTCTTAGATCTCCAAAAACCTGGTCAAGGACTTCTACGGTCATACCAGGTTCATATAAATCCAATAAAACATCATATGGATTTCCATTATGACCCCAATAATTAATAAAACGTTTTGTTGTTGCAACCAGTTTCTCTAAATAAGGTCTGAACAACTCAAAATCGGACTCTTCCTTTGCCTGTTCCCAAACTGATTCTGCCTTGGATTGGAGAATAACATAATCCTTATACTCGTCCGCAGGAATTTTTTTGTTGCGTTCGTATTCTTTTTTACATTCCTCCAGAATTTTTGCTGTCTTTTCAGATAGTTTATTTTTCGAAAGCGTTGCTATGTATGCTGCCATATCTTCGGAGGTAGACATTTTAAAAACTTCAGAGGAAAGCATGCCAATTACTTCAGACCGCTGATCCATTCCCTGCTTTGGAGCCCCCGTCCTTAGGTCCCAATAAATCAACCCAAGTGCTTCATTATAGGCACTCATTTTCTTAACATATTCTAAAAACTTCTTCTCTACCTGCTCTGGAGTCATTCTCATAATAATCCCCCTTTTTACTAACCATTTGTATTTTATCATATTTTTCTGAATATCTATGGATAAAAAACAGCAGGAGATAAATTCTGTTGTAAAATGATTTTTAGGGAAAATAATAGGTCTACCTTTAGGATGATTTTCTGATAGTTTCCGGAAGGGGAAAGATAGGATGAAAGAATTGATAGGCTACTGCACCTCGTGTACGAAAGAGATTTATTGTTTAGACGGTTTCTTTAACGGCATCCAATCTGACGACCGAAAGATCTATTGCTTTGAATGCTACAAATCAAACCAAGAAAAAAATCCGCAGGATTAGCCCTTAACGGATCTTTCCATTTATGATTAGTCTTCGTCCACAGCTAAATCTTTCACTGGGAGCTGCTCGTCTTTCTTATGTGTTGACTTACGAAGATTGAAAAGTGCCTTCAAACTGACACAACACCAATTAAGAAAATTGTATCTGGAACCGCACGCCACGTTAAAATGCTTTGCACAATGTCCTTTTGAAGAAATTCAGCTGAACGAGATGCTGCATAACCATGATCATACGCGTCTTTTAATTGAATAAGTCCAACTGGAAGCAGTGAAACAAAAACCATCCCTGCGAGACCAACGTTAAGTGGAATACAGCTGATTTTCACCCATTTATCATTCCAAGCTTCTGGTTTCACGATATTTCGCAATGAGTAGTATTGAAGGAATTGAAGAAACACGAAACGTAGAAGTGAATCTTGTTTGGGAGCCTGCATGGTCGCCTGAGAAAATGACAGCAGAGGGACTTCGTTTATTAGGTAGATAAGAAAAAGGTCAGCCTGGAGGTGCTGACCTTTTTACTTATACTTCTACTGCTGTTGTCGGCAGGACATCTTTAATTTTCTGTAATAATGCTGAATCGATATTTTCATTTAGCATGATATGAACACTGCCTCGATCGTTTTCACTTCTAATTAATCGACCTATCCCCTGTCTTAATCGCAGCAACATATATGGTAAATCCACTTCTGTGAATGGGTCACTAACACCATTTCGCTTCGCCGTAAACACAGGGTCATTTGGCGGGAATGGCAGTGAAAAAACGATAACATTTTCCAATGATCGGCCAGGAATATCTAAACCTTCCCAAAGATGAATGGTGCAAAGAATAGCGTGCTCTTCATTTTGAAACTTTGAAACAAGCGTGCTTATCTCTTCATCCCCTTCAAAGTAAACAGGGTACGGAATATTCCCTGACAGCTTTTCTTTTAGGCTTTTTAATTCATTTTGATTGTTTAGAAGAATAAGTGCCCGACCTTCTGACTGAACAATCTTTTTGATGACATAATCGAGTTTATCATCCAACGAGTTTTGATTAAATCTTGGAAGGAATACTTCCATTTTTTCTTCGTAATCAAACGGTGAATCAACAGAAAAGGATAAATACTCTTTAATTCCCAAGCTATTTGCAATGTAATCAAACTTCTTTTCGTTAGATAATGTCGCAGAAGAAAAGATGAACGGTTTCTTTTGTGAGAATACTTCATCCCTCATCACTTCTTCTACCATTTTCGGCATAATCACAAGTGTCCGTTCATAACCTTTTTCTTCGAACCAAGTAATCCCGTTCATTTTTTTTAAGAAGAGTGACAACGAGTACGTAATCTGCTCCAAATATTCCTCGACAATTTTTAAATCATATTCATTGATTACATACAATTCGCTCTCAAAGACAAGTTCCTCTTCGATTGCTTGGAGCCTATTTAACAGCGTTGTACCATATTTTATTAAAGAAGGGTGCATGGTAATCATTTGTTTTTCTGAACCGTCTGACGGGACAGCATGCTGTGATATAGCACTAAAGAACTTATCATTGTCTAAAAGAGCTTCTTCAATCGTATATAAAGTTTTTTCACGTACTTCATTTTCCATCAATCTTGTTAGTAAGGTCTCTAGTGTAGAATCAGTGAAACGATAGCTTAAAGCTTTCTGTGCTGCATATTCAAGTAAATGTCCTTCATCAAAAACAACGGATGAATGATCAGGCAATAACGGCAGCTGCCCTTCCCGCTTACGTGATTCTTTTGTCCAAATATGCTCCATATAAAAATCATGTGAGCAAATAATTAAGTCCTTCGCGTGACGGTAAAAATCACGATTTAGAGTGAGCCCGCAACGGTGTCTTTTTTCACAAGAAAAACAGTCCTGAACCATATCCCAGTTAATTTTCCCCCATGTATCATCGGACAACGAAGGATAATCCCGGCGATCGCCATATCTTTCAAATTTTTGCATAGAGCCATCACTATGTACGAAATCTGGTAATTCCTCATAAATTCCAGCAAAACAATCGTTAAAGTCTTCATGCCTAACAAAATCAAGCTTTTTTAAGCAAAGATATTGGTCTCTTGATTTTGCCAATCTAACATCAATATTGAGCCCAAGTACTTTTTCAAGCTTGGCAATGTCACCTTCTTTTTTCACTAGTTGTTCGATCAATGTTTCATCCGCACAGGCAATGATGGCTGGTCTATTGGTGTATCTGGCGTACATAATCGCGTAAAGTAAGTAAACGATTGTCTTTCCGGTACCTACTCCCGCCTCTGCAAACATGACCTTTTTTTCTTTAAATGCTTTTTCCAGCTGGAAGGCCATAAAGATTTGTTCATCTCGTAATTCAAAACCTGCCTCTGGTAAAATATCATAAAATAAGTCACCAATCCATTCACTCAGCTTGTCATAAAAGGATTCAGTTTTGGATACTACAAATGGAATACGGTCTTGCATATAACCACTCCTATAAACGAATTAAATGGAGCCTTTTCGGGTAGGCTCCAATTGTTCTAATCAGTACTATTCAATTGTACGGGGAGGTCTTTTTCCCCAATATTGATAAAGGTCTGTGCGAATAAAACCATTAAACAGCTTCCGCTTTTTTGTAGCTGGTTTCCCATAAAATTCCTCAAATTGTTCATTGGAGGTCATGATATAGATGGACCAGGTATCAAGCTTACTAAAAGCCTGTCCCATTTCCTTATACATTTGCTCAACAGCTTTTTTCTCACCAAGTCTTTCTCCATATGGAGGATTGCCAACAATCACGCCATATTCTTTGGTCGTTGTAATATCTCTTACTTGCATTTGTTTATATTGGATGAGATCACCAAGACCTGCCTCAAAGGAGTTTTCTTGAGCGATTTTGATCATACGATGATCAATATCAGTCCCCATAATATCCAATGGTTGGTCATAATTTGCTAAATCCTCCGCTTCTGTTCGAGCCTCGTCCCATACTTTCCCCGGAATCCAATTCCAATTTTCTGATACAAATTCTCGGTTAAAGCCGGGCGCAATATTTTGACCTATCATGGCGGCTTCAATTGGAATCGTACCAGAACCACAGAAAGGGTCAATAAACGGTTTATTAGGATTCCAATTTGTCAGTGATACCAAAGCAGCCGCGAGGGTCTCCTTTAATGGTGCTTCCCCTTGATCAACACGATAACCGCGTTTATGTAATCCTTGTCCGCTAGTATCAATTGTTATCGTAGCAAGGTCCTTTAACAATGCAACCTCAATTCGAAAATATGCACCTGTCTCCTCGAACCATGAGCTCCGCTTGTAATGACTTTTCATTCGATCCACAACTGCTTTTTTTACAATGGCCTGGCAATCGGAGACGCTAAATAATTTTGATTTTACCGACTTCCCGGTAACAGGGAACTCCGCATCCTCCGGAAGGTATTTTTCCCATGGTAATGCTTTCGTCTTTTCGAATAATTCATCAAAGGTGTAGGCTTTAAATTCACCGACTTTTATTTTCACTCGGTCTGCCGTCCGCAGCCATAGATTACTGCGAGCAATGGCTTGTTCGTCACCTGTATAGATTACCTTGCCGTTCTCTACTTCACATTCATAACCGAGAGCACGTACTTCTTTTGCTACTAATGCTTCCAGACCCATCGCGGCGGTTGCAATTAATTGATATTTTCCCATTTATTCCACCCTTAACTGTTTTACCTTATTATGTATGAATAGCTGCTGGTCTATCATACCATTATAGACCAAAATCAGTAAGCCCATGCAATTAGCATTCGATTGGAACTCCAATCATCATGGTTATGAATCAACATTAATCTTTAACAAAGCTAAAAGTAAAAAGACTCTCCTCATATGGAGAGTCGATACCGTTAACTTTATTGACATTAATAACGTTCTGTAAGCCATGTTCTGTACCATAGTACTGCAAACGACGTTACACGTCTCGTACTTAGGTGGTAATCATCTATCTACAGATTCAGGTGAATCTGTCCTTCTCCTCGTTCAATTCCTCAGAGAAAGTGCCCCTACCATTATTTGGGTTTCTCGCTCGTGGGGTTTACCTCGTTCCACCCTTTTCATTTCTGAAAAGGCTCCGTCACTGTGGCACTTTTATAGGTATTCATACCATATCCGATTCGGACTTAGGTATTTTCCCGGCCGTCAGCCAAGCCATTGGCTCAAGGCTGCCCTAGCTTATGAATTGGCTAGGCACGAACACTACGAGCATCGCAGCTCGTGCGAGCATGGACTTTCCTCTACAAGCAAGCAAATGCTTCTTGCAGCGATTACCCGAACGTTATTAATGAGTACTTTCTTATTATATGCATTTGTATTTTATTTATCAATGGTTTTAATTAGGAAATCAAGGTACTATCTGTTAATCGTATAGTTTATTGCCAAAAACATGTTTTTCAAGATTCGATAAACGCTTCAAGATATCAAAGTTCGTCGTACCTGCAGGCTGTGTTACTGGCTGTCTTCTAGATGTTTCTTCCAGCTGTTTACGCAAGCGGAGATTTTCTTGCTGCAGATCTTCTACTTCCTGTTGAAACATTTCATAATCCTTGATAATCAAGTCCAGATACTTATCAACATCTTCTTGTTTATAGCCTCGGACACCGGTCTTAAATTCTTTTTCTAAAATATCCTTAGCGGTTAATTTTATTTTATCGGACACCATTCAATTTCACCTCAGTATTCGCCAATCATTAACTATTATTTTTTCAAAAATAAGCCGTTTTGTCAATTTTTCTTTCTTATCCTATTTAATCGATAGTAATTTAGGTGTCTATCATTAAAAATCCAAACGTTTTAATTCTTCTTCTTCTACGATTACTTGTAAATCATAAAATGTGATGAGCTGGATAGGATATGAATGATTGTTTTGGTATTGTTCTGCCATTTCGTATATGTATTTTGGGCTTCCTTCTTTCTCTTGATCATATAAAAGGAGCAGTGCGTCACTTTTTTCAATAAAGAATTGGTTTTTCAAACGAAACTGCCAAGGTTTTTCATACCCTTTTTTTGTTACTGAGTCGATGAAATCTGCCCGTGCCAGAATAGATTTATACCATTCCGTGTTGTTTTGACTCCAAGAGACTTCCTGCTCTAAAAACGGGGTGATAACAGCTAATTTTACATCAGGAAATTCTGATTTTAGTTCAAAAACAACTTCGGCAGCCCATAGCTCTACACCTAATTGTCCGCTGATTAATACCCACCCTAATCCAGCCTCCATCATTGGGATTAGCTCTTTCTTTAAAGCCGCTTTAATATACATAACGGCAGGATGATCGTTTTTAAAAATTCCTAATTCAAACGGTTTGTAGCCTGATATGGCTAAAACTTTAATCAAGGTTATTCTCCTTACAGGCATCAAATGCATCTTTTTTATAAACATATCAAAATAAATAAAAAAAACAAGGGCAGGTTTGCCCTTGTTAGTATTGTTTATCCCCAGAAACGTCGCGGACGAGGGAATTGACCTGGTGCCATACCTGGTCCCATCATACCTGGTCCCATTCCTTGACCCATACCCGGTCCCATCATGCCTGGTCCCATTCCTTGACCCATGCCCGGTCCCATCATGCCTGGTCCCATTCCTTGACCCATGCCCGGTCCCATCATGCCTGGTCCCATGTTTGGCGGCATGTTGTTTCCAGGAGGTAATGCATTGCTCTGAGCTCCAGCAACAGCTGTTGGCACAGGTGCCGGCATAGGACCTGGGCAGCAGTTAATGTGTTGATTACAACATTCCTCTGCACAAGAAGCTGTTTGAGGACAATAGTGTTTATGCTGGAACATATGATGATTTATCGTTGTAGTATGTGTTGGATGAATATGCGGAACCACCGTTGTTGAGAAAGTATGGTTCACTATTTGTTTAGTCGGATGAATGACTGGCGGCGCAAAATTAGTTCCAAGATACAATATAAGCTCTCCCTTCAATACTATATTCTGTTTACATTAACAGCCTATGTTAGGAGAGTATTTCTTGTACTAATGAAAATACCTATTTTTCATATATCTAATTAAGATTAACTTCACTTAGACAACTGTCTAGCTAAAGTACCTCATGATATGTGTCTATATTTCTTAGAATGGGCACTTTAACTTTTTATAGCATTGAATATAAGTTATCTTTTAAGCTTGAAAAAAGTACTGCAGTCAAACAAACGACAACAAAAAATAAATACAAGATTGCTTTATACATAGTATCTACTCCATTATTGTTTTATAGTCGTTTTTTACTCACAGTTTATTATTTTACATGTTTCAACTATAAGAAACAATATGGAAAATCGAATATTTCAGTTATTAAATGTGAAATTTTTGTTACAAATAATCGAGAGTTGACGAATGTTGCGTTTACCTGGGAAATTTAGCGAATTTCCCCTCTAATCGAGTCAGTCTTGTTTCAAGCTGTTGCTGTACTTTTTGTATTGGAATATTGATATTCTCCACTATTTCCAAAGCCTTTAGGCAATAATCCAAGGCAAGCTTATAATCTTTTATTTTATGCTCATATATTTTAGCAACTTCAATACATGCTTCGATACTCAACGTGGAATTTTCGGCATCCGCCACTTCAATAAATAAAGGTAAACTAATTTCCCAGTTTTGTTCTTTTTTAGATTGATAGGCTAATGCATGCTTAGCTTGTAAAGATGTAAAGTCACTGCCTTCTAAAAGCTTCGTTAATACCTTAGCAGCTTCGTCCTTTTCCCCCAGAGCAGCATACCAACGTCCGACTTCATAAGATTCTTTCCGTGTTTGGTTGTGGTCTATTCCACAAAGTTGAAAGGTTAGATGGGTATATAATGTCACAAGTGATAATATATCGATTTCATTGTGCTTAATAATTCCAAGCATTCCATCGGGCTGTTTACTTTCAATGAAATCAAAGTAAATCATTGGAGCCAAATAACCCGGGATATCATCTTGCCGTTCTATCCCTAAGACATCTTTTTCAACAACTGCTAGCTTCAAACGGTCCAGTTTATGTTTCCAAAGTCTTCTTGCTGCATGAAATAAATCAAAATGACCAAAATCTGGAAGCTTGGGTACATGATCTCTTACAAGTGTATGCCTGGTTTTTACTTGCGGCCAATCAAAGGATTTTCCATTATAGGTGACTAATGTTTTATAGTTTACGTTCTCCAGAAAGCTTTGATATAAAGGGACTTCCGCACCCGGATGCGGGAGAATATGCTGCCTTAAAACAAGATTTTCACCGATTACACTCGCATAACCGAGTAAAAAAATCGTATTCCCTACTCCACCGCCAAGTCCTGTTGTTTCTGTATCAAAAAAGAATAATTCTCCCGCAGAATGCCCCTGGGCAGATAATGGATGCTTAATAGGCTGCTTATTCCAAATATCAACGGCTGTCAGAAAATCATGAAAATGGTAATGACCATGCTTCTGTGACAACGGATATTTTACTTCACGAATTAGACAATAATCCTGATCCAAAAAATAAGGGGCCACATTTTCACTTTTCCATTTAGAAAGGAAAGGTATCTCGATTCTTGCAGATTCAGAAGGAGGAGTGTTTTTTTCTGTTGCTCCTCCTGAAATATGCGATTTTAGACGATTTAATTTATTTTTCAATGACATTTCTGCACTTCCTCGTTTTAATTGGAAGGGTTTAA
Organism: Bacillus sp. (in: firmicutes); assembly: GCA_031177865.1. Lineage (GTDB taxonomy): Bacteria > Bacillota > Bacilli > Bacillales > Cytobacillaceae > Neobacillus. Next base: position 12,944 of record JAPSKD010000076.1, read on the forward strand.
AAAAGCTTCGATTATTTTTAATGTATCCCTTTTTCCGGTCTCACCCACGGTGTCGGTTCCAATACATGATGGACACCCCGTTTGACATTTACAGTTATCAATCATTTTTTTCGTTTCCGTAAATACCACTGACATTCCAGAATGAATTTTCTCGCTTAAACCGATGCCGCCTGGATAACGGTCATAGAAGAAAATAGTCGGCTTTCCGTTATGATCAGCTTTCACCTGTGGAATCACATGGATATCTTGTGGATCTGCCATGACAAATAATGGTGCAATATGATTTAAGGCATGCGCCGTTCCGACAAGCCCCTGCTCTAATCGCTCTTGTCCCATTTCAGCGAACGACTTATTTAACGAAATCCATGCGGCGCTCGTGTGGAGCTCTTCTTCAGGAAGATGGATTGGTCCAGAACCGATATTTTCATGAGTCTCAAATTTGATCTTTTTAAAGATGGTAGCCATTGCCCGTACGCTCACATCCCCATAGCCAACCTCTGCATACTCTAACTGATTCAGCTTGTCCTCTTCCAATACCTTTAGTTGAACTGCTAAATTGGCATCTGTGAAATAATCAACATCCACCTCCCGGACAAATGCCTTTTTTTCTTCCCAATCAAGCTTTTCTACCTGAAATTGGTTTCCTTGATGAAGATAGATGGCTTCATCATGCAGCAGTGTCATGGCTGAGAAGCGGTCCATTTCTCCGATTACTTTTACATTAGCGACATCTGATTGGTCAACAATAATAACGTTTTCCTGGGAAGCGGAGCGCAAACTAATATTATGTGCAGGGAACGAATCATTCATCCAATACCATTTATCACCGTTCTGATACAGAATACGTTCCTCTGTCAGATATTCAAGCAAATCCTCCGTTCTAACGTTTCCAAACTGCTCACCAGCTTTAAAAGGCAGCTCGAAAGCCGCACATTTTATATGATCTATTAAAATGATCAGGTTATCAGGATTAATCCTAGCTGTCTCTGGGCTTTTATTAAAAAAGTATTCAGGGTTCTGGATAATGTACTGATCGAGTGGACTAGAACTCGCAACCATAATTACAAGGGCTTCCCCATGTCTTCTTCCTGCTCTCCCTGCCTGCTGCCATGCGCTGGAAATCGTTCCAGGATACCCAGTCATAATACATACCTGCAGTTGGCCAATATCCACTCCAAGCTCAAGTGCATTGGTACTGACTACTCCATAAATATCCCCGGAACGAAGGCCCTTCTCAATTTTTCTTCGTTCTGTTGGCAAATAGCCTCCGCGATATCCCATAATCGATTTAGCGCCTAATTGATTTTTAACCAACTCTTGCAGATAGGTTAAAATAATCTCGACTCGGACTCTGCTTCTGGCAAAAACAATGGTTTGAATTTTATTTTTTAACAATTCACCTGCGATTTTCCGAACCTCAAGTGTTGCACTTCTTCTTATATTTAAGGGCTTATTTACAATTGGCGGATTATAAAAAAGAAAGTGTTTGTTTCCACTTGGAGCACCATTATTATCAATTAGGACCATTTTTTCTTCTGTTAGGTTTTCAGCAAGCTCAAGCGGATTGGCAATCGTGGCCGATGTACAAATAAATACCGGATTACTGCCATAGTAACGACAGATTCGTTTTAGTCTACGAATTACATTGGCCACATGGCTTCCAAAAACGCCTCGATACGTATGCAGCTCATCAATCACGACAAATTTGAGATTCTCAAAGAGTGATACCCATTTTGTATGATGAGGCAGGATGGCTGAATGGAGCATATCTGGATTGGTTATGACAACATGTCCAGATGCGCGGACCTTTTGGCGAATGTTTGCTGGTGTATCGCCATCATAGGTGTAACTATTAATATCAATACCCGCCGCCTGAATGATTTCATTTATTTCACTTTTTTGGTCCTGTGCCAGTGCTTTTGTAGGAAACATATAAAGTGCCCTTGCGTTCGGGTTGGATAAAATACTTTGTAAAACGGGCAAGTTATAGCACAATGTTTTTCCAGAAGCAGTAGGCGTAACCGCAACGACACTATTACCCGCCATAATATTTTCGTATGCCGTTTTTTGGTGTGTATACAGCTTTTCAATTCCTTTACTATTTAGTGAATCTCTTAATGCCGTATGAAGGTTATTTGGAAGAGACACGGTTTGGGCTTCTTTCGCTTCAAGTGTTTTCCAGGTAACAATATTTTCTTTAAAACTATCATTTATTTTTAAATCGGCAAGAATTTCTTGCAGGTTTTTTTTCAATTTCATGGGATCACCTCGTTACTACCATTATAGCGAATAAACGTTCGCAGAAAAAGCTTGTCAATTATTATTTATTTGGCTGTTACAATAGTATAAGGTATTTTATTTCGTCTGTGGAGGTATAGCATGAGAATTGAAGATATTAAGAAGGTACTTTCTGAGTTCATGCTTTTTAAGGAATTAGATGATTACGAATTAACGAGGATTGCCAACATTTCCATTGCAAGAGAATGGAAAAGGCAAAGTCATGTTTTTCTTCAAGGTGACCCATTAGAAAATGTTTATTTCATTTATAATGGGAAAATTAAAGTATATTTAAGTGATATTCACGGAAAAGAACAAATTGTTGCCCTGATGAAAAAGGGTGAAATGTTTCCCCATGTTGGCTTCTTTAGAAAAGGCAGTTACCCTGCATACGCTGAAGTTCTTGAACCATCAACGCTGATTGCAGTCCCTATTTCAAAATTTGAAGGTGTTCTTATTGAGTATCCTGAACTAAGTATTAAGGTATTTAAAGTTTTGGGTGAAAAAATCGTGGATTTGCAAAACCGGCTGGAAGAACAAATTCTAAACAATACATATGAGCAAATAATCAAACTCCTCATTCGTCTTGGGCAAAAGCATGGAAAGGAATTAGAGGACGGAACGATTCTTCTTGAGTCTGAGTTTACCAACCGTGATTTGGCCAGTATGATTGGAACTACTCGAGAAACCATCAGTAGAACGCAAACAAAAATGAAAAAGGACGAGCTAATCGAAGTGGATGATCGCGGGAATATGATTATAGATATTGATGTCCTGCTTTCAGAAATTAATTTAATTTAAATAACCGCAGCGTTTACTAGCTGCGGTTTTTCGATTGATTAAGCCTTTGATAACTGAAGCATGTCTGCCATGTCTTTTTGAGCAGTACCAATTAATTTCAGGTTAAATGTTTCCTTTAGAACCTGCAGGACACCTTCTGAGTTGAATTCAGGCGGCTTTGGTCCAATACGAATATCCTGTATTCCTAAGCTAAATAGCCCTAAAAGAATCGCAAACTTATAACGCTGCACAAACAATAGCCTAACGCATATGATATGGTGAGAAAATACGGAAAGTGAGGGAAAGTTTGATGTCTTCCATGCCTCCAAGTGACCAAAACAACGATAAGAAGGTTAAACCTGAGCAATTTCGTGATTTTTTTAGAACGGTGAATGACTTTATTCATGAAAAACCCGTAAAGGGATTTCTGCAATCTATTGATGAATTTTTTAATAGTCCGTTTCCAAGTGGAGCTTTTCCTGTTGAGGTTCGGGAAACAGAGGACGAATACATTATTACAGCAGAGCTACCAGGGGTTAAAAAGGAACAAATACGTCTCAATATCTTACCAAATCATGTGAGTATTTCCGTCGAAAATAATGAAATGGAAACAAAGGAAGATCTAAACAATCACTTTTTCCAAAAAAGGGTTTCACAACAAAGACTTTCACGGACCATTCCCTTACCTATGAACATTAATGAAAAAATGGTTAGTGCTTCCTATCGGGACGGATTACTTACTATTCGAATTCCACAAGTTAGAGGAAAAACGATAAATATAGAGGACTAAAGAACTAAAACCAAAAATCAACCCCATAAATTTTTCGACAAATACCCAAAAAGAAAGACGGCTTTTGGCCGTCTTTCTACTGTTTTATGCTTTAAATATTCCTCCAAGTCCTTTAACTAATGAGGATACCTGCGTTACGGCACTTACTACCTGCCCGGCTGTATTTACCATCTTATTCACGTCGACAGTCCCGTCTTGTGATTTAAAAGAATTCATAATAGATTGAATTCCCCCAGGCTGCTTTATCATGGCATTTGGTTTTGGATACGGGTTCATCACACTGTATCCGTTCATTTGCGGCATATACTGATTTGGCGGCATTTCCTCCTTAGGCTGCAGAGGATTTTGAAATAAAAATTGTGCATTTTTAGGAGGATAATGCCCCGTTGGATTGGACATTTGCGCAAGCTTGCCACCAGGCTGATAGGTCGGATCATACGGTTGATAGTTCTGCTGAAAGTAAGGGTTTTGTTGTTGATATGGGTACCATTCCATGCTTTGTACTGCTTGGTAAGGATATGGCTGATTACGAGGAACGGGTTGAAAATTGGATGGATAATAACCTGGGCTTCTGTAATTCATTTGCCCCGAGTATTCATGACTTATATAATAGTTTGATCTATTTCTACCGTACATGGGCAAACATCTCCTCCGCATTTTCATTACTATACACTATGTATCAATCAAGTGAGTGGTGCATATTTTCAACTTGAGTTCAATGTCAAAAACCAGAGAAATTTGTCTAAAGTTTAAATATTTTAAAAACTAGGAATCCTTTTTTTTCATGTTACTATAAAAAAAAGATGAAGGAGGAGTTACATATGGACATTCGCTCACTCAAAAGCAAATTTATTCAAAGTCGAGATTACAGCACTGATGATGTAAACACATTAATGGATTTTGCTAAAAAGGCTTATATTCACAACGAGATTAACTTCAAAGAATATCGCCTGCTTGTACGTGAGCTTGAAGCTCAGGGCGCTGTGTTTCCTGACGATTATAAGGAAGACTCCCTCATCGAAAATTCATAAAAAAGAAAAATACAGCTAGACAAGCCCTATTAGAGATGCAATCTGTGCATCTCTTTTTATTTTTCTAA
>JAPSKD010000438.1 GCA_031177865.1 Bacillus sp. (in: firmicutes)
CCTGAGTCTATGACTCTATCAGTGGGACTATCCTCACTTCAGGGGCAATTTTTGACCAATTACCCAATTCTAATGGCTGGATCATTCTTAGCCATCCTGCCAATGCTGATCTTGTTTATCTTCCTGCAGAAGCAGTTTATTGAAGGGATTGCTGTTACTGGAGGAAAGTAAAAAGAAAATATTTTTTCGGATTCAAAACTCCTCTGTTGTTTGTCTATAAGTTTTATTTGAATCAACCTTAACCCAACAACCGATCATTGAAGAGTGTTTATTGGGGGTGGGCATTGGATGATGATACAAATAGCTAATTTCAGTCGTTTGTCGAAAATGCCCATTAATTGATAACATATGAAATGGGTTGTTGGGTTGACAGGGTAACTTTAAATGGTATAATTTAATTAAATTTTCAAATAATTATTGTTGCTAAAGAACAAACTGGAGGAAATGGATTCAATGAAACAATTGCAGCACGATAGTATTATCCCGCTTTACCATCAGCTTAAAGAGATATTAAAGGATTCGGTTGACAATGGTAATTGGAATACTGGAGACAAAGTTCCTTCTGAAAATCAATTAATGGAAGAGTATGGGGTAAGCAGGAATACAGTAAAAAAAGCGATCGAAGAGCTTGTTCAGGATGGGGTTTTATATAGAATCCAAGGCAAAGGCACTTTTGTTTCAAAGCCGAAGTTTCAGCAGCCATTAATGGGTTTTTATAGTTTTAGCAAAGTCCTTAAAGAGCATGGAATGAATCCTAAAGACATTATTATAGATATTCGGGAAGTTAAGCCTGGTGCCAAAATTAAAGAAGGGCTGCAAATGAAAAATGACAGCAATGTTATTGAATTAAAACGCTTGAGATGTGCGAATGACGAACCCTTTATTTTGGAATCATCGTTTTTTACAAAAGAGACGGTACCTGATATGACCAAGTTAAATGAAATTGGTTCGATATCACTATATGATTTGCTCGATCAGCAATTTAATGTTGTCGTTACGCGAGCAAAAGAAGCTTTTGAGCCAGTTCTAATCCGGGCAGAAGAGAGCAAGTTTCTTCAGACCAAGGAAGGTCTTCCTGCATTACTATTAGAAAGGACAGCATTTGATAAAGAAGGAAAGCCTGTAGAGTTTTGCCGATCTATTGTCCGCGGTGACCGATGCCGTTTCTATACTGAACTGACTTAAAAGGTTTTAAATGACTCATAGTGTCAAGGCTATGAGTTAAATTTTCCGCTAACTTGTACCAACAACCCATCTTCCCGTAGATGGGTTGTAAGACAATTATTAAAAACATCCAGATAGGAGTAGAAATATGACAGTATTAGTAGCTGACATCGGCGGTACAAAGATCACAGCTGCCTTTGTTTCTGATAAGGAAAAGACATTAAAACAACGAGTACAGGCTGCTAGTGTATCACTTGATGCAAATGCTTTATTTGATTGTATACTTGCCTTGTTTTTCCGAATAATGGAAGCTGAAAAACTAAAACCTGAAGAAATCAGCTTTATTGGATTGGGGATTCCAGGAAAAGTGGATTCAGTTTATGGGCTTGCTGTTTATCAAAATAATCTTCCATGGAGGAATTTTCCTCTTAGAGAAAAGCTCAAGATATTTTTTCCTAATGCAGAAATAGTGATGGATAACGATGTTTATATGGCAGCTTATGGTGAGTGGACTGAATGGAAAATGGCAAAGGAGACTTTTGCCTATGTAACGATTAGTACGGGTATTTCCTCATGTCTGCTATCTGAAGGTAAATTTCTGCGTGGAGCAGGAATGGCTGGAGAGATCGGACTCACTCTATTGGAGAATGGGGATGAACTCATAAGCTTAGAGAATCTTGCTTCAGGAACTGCCATTGGAGTAAAAGCGAAGAAAATGTTTAACCCGAGATTTACCGTTGCTGACGCTATGGACCTATATCATCGTGAAGACCTTCAGGCGTCTGAGATTATTTATAGTGCTGCAAGGTGTATTGCTAGGGGATTACATCAGCTCTTTACCATAGTCGATCCACATTTAGTCGTAGTTGGTGGAGGGGTTATTATTAACCAGCCTGAATTCTTTGGTCTTATAAAACAGGAACTTAAAAATCTAGTGCAAAACCCGCTTCAGGAGGGGATTGAAAAAAGGGTGCATTTAAGCAAGTTAAAAGCGGATGCCGGATTATTTGGCTGTCTGTATCGAACTTCGGTAAAAAGGATGTGAGACAGTCCTTTATAAGAAAGTTAATAGATAACAAGAATGGAGTGAATTCCTATGGGATCAGTAAAAAATTTACACATAGAAGAACTAAAAGGCGCGCAGCACACTGTACAAGAAATTCTTCAACAGCCGGAACTCTGGCTTCAGACAGTTAGTATTATCGAAAATCAAAAAGCAGTCATTAAGGATTTTATCAGTCAAAAGCTAATTGCCAAACAGGCACGGATTATTTTTACTGGAGCAGGTACATCAGCATATGTTGGGGATACTTTAACACCTCATTTAAGAAAAGAACTCCCTTATCAAATTGACTCAATTTCGACTACGGATATTGTTACAAACCCTCTGAATTATTTGAAGCCAGAAGTTCCCACTGTTTTAGTCTCTTTTGCCAGAAGTGGAAACAGCCCTGAATCAATTGCTACTTACAGCTTGGCTAAAAAGCTGATCAACAATGTTAGCCAAATAATCATCACATGCAATCCAGATGGGCAGCTTGCAAAGGAAGCTGGAAATGACGAAAATTCTTTGCTCCTTTTAATGCCGGAAAAGGCAAATGACAAGGGGTTTGCGATGACAAGCTCTTTCAGCTGTATGTACCTTTCTGCTCTCCTTATTTTCCAGTTAGATCGATTCGAATTGTTAAAGAAAAAAGCAGAAGCTGTTTCCAAAAACGCTGAGAGCATTTTAACCACGAAATATGAAACCTTAAAAAGTATTGTCAGCCTCAATAAGAAAAGAGTTGTGTATCTTGGTTCGTCAACTCTAAAAGGCTTGTCGCAGGAGGCGAGCTTAAAGCATCTGGAGCTTACTTCCGGGAAGATACCAACATTTCACGAATCGGTACTTGGGTTTAGACATGGCCCGAAGTCACTGGTGGATGACGAAACCCTGATTTTCGTTTTTATTTCCAATGATCCTTATACAAGAAAATACGAGATTGATTTATTGCAAGAGTTAAAGAATGATGGCGGCAGTAAAACAGTGGTAGCAATTGCAAATACCAGTGATGAAGATATTAATGAATTATGTGAATGCGCTTTTATTATTCCGGAGCAGGAGAATATTCACCTGGAAGACCACTTGATTGCGTTGAATTACTTAATCATTGGACAGTTATTTGCGTTGTTTAACTCCATCCACCTGGGGGTGACACCTGATAATCCTAGCCCAACCGGAATAGTTAATAGGGTTGTTAAAGGAGTTAAC
>JAPSKD010000077.1 GCA_031177865.1 Bacillus sp. (in: firmicutes)
AAATTCATTCACAGTATACCCCTCCTATTTCACATAATAGTATAAGCTTTTTTATATAAAAAATCCAGCATGCTTTCAATATCTGCTTCCTATATTGACAAGAGTTGACACAAATACTTTATTCCAAAAAGGTAACACTAAATTTACACAAGGAACTCCGCCAGGCAATTAAAAGATCCTAGGGCTTTAATTGCAGGCGTTCATTATAGATCGGGAATTGGCGCTTGTCAGAAAAGCGTCAATTCCCTTTTAACACTTGTCAAATTGTCCAAGCTTCATTACGATAGATAATGGAACGAGAATCGAAGGGGAGCTTGGATAATGGTATTAGATATTTGGAAACAAATTAAACAACGGGAAATTGCTCCCATTTATTTATTATATGGTACAGAAGCATTTTTAATCAATGAAACAAAACAATTGCTGCTTAATCAGGTTTTGGATGAAGAAGAGAAGGACTTTAATTTTACTGCTTATGATTTAGATGAAACCCCTATTGAAGCAGCACTAGAAGATGCAGAGACCTTCCCTTTTTTAGGTGAGAAGAAAGTGATATTTCTACATAATCCCAAATTCTTAACTGCGGAAAAAACAAAAGAAAAAATCGACCATAATCTTACTCGGCTTGAAGCATACCTTAAAGACCCAGCACCCTATACTGTGTTGGTTATTTCCGCACCATATGAAAAGCTGGATGAACGGAAAAAAGTGACGAAACAACTAAAAAAATCTGCCGTTTCAGTAGAGGCTAAAAAATTAAATGAACATGATTTGAAAAATTGGGTGAAGGAAAGAGCAAAGATAAATGGCATTGTCTTTGACCCGGAAGCGCTCGATATGTTAATAACCTTGGGTGGAACCAATATGTTTATGATAACGAGCGAGGTCGATAAACTAGCCTTATACGCCGCAGAGGAAAAAAGGATTGATGCGGCAATGGTGGAAAAATTAGTTTCAAGGTCACTTGAACAAAATATATTTACACTGATTGAGAAGGTTGTACAACGAAAGCCCGAGGATGCCCTTAGAATTTATTATGATTTGTTAAAACAAAATGAGGAACCGATAAAAATCTTAGCCTTGCTGGCAGGGCAGTTCAGGTTAATCTATCAAGTAAAAGAGCTTTCGCGCAGAGGTTATGGACAACAGCAAATAGCTGGCTTTTTGAAAACTCATCCTTTTCGTGTTAAGCTGGCAGCTGGACAAGCCAATCAGTTTACGGATGAAGAATTGACCAATCTTATGGCGATGCTTGCAACTGCCGATTACCAGATGAAAACTGGCGGGATGAATAAGTCATTACTCATTGAAATGTTACTTTTTAAAATAAAACGATAAACAAAAAAACGATTCCATTAGGGAATCGTTTTTGCGTGCGCTCTTATTATTGTCTAGCTCCAGGCGCCATCGGCTCGAGGGAACAAGAAAAATCGCTTTTTCCTCGGTCAGAAGCTAATCCGTCCGGAAGGTTAAAGAACAACCTTCCAGCCGGGTAGTCTTCTGCTTGTCGACGATTACGGGCGCCTTGCGCTTTTCTTATAAAGAGTTAGCTTTTTTAGCAAGACGTGATTTTTTACGGGCAGCAGCATTTTTATGGATAAGTCCTTTAGCAGCAGCCTTGTCTAATTTGCTAGCAGCAGTAGAGAATGCTTCTTTAGCTGCAGGAGCATCGTTAAGAGTAACAGCAGCTTCTACTTTCTTAACAGCCGTACGCATTGCAGACTTAGCAGTTGTATTTTGAGCATTACGAGCTTCGCTTGTTTTTACACGCTTAATAGCAGATTTAATGTTAGGCATTACTTTCACCTCCTACAAAGAATCGAGACTATATGAACTCGACTTTACCTTCATTCACAATTATTCAGAACAAGAGATATTTTATCAAACCAAACCCTATATTGCAATACTAGATTTATTTACATATAAGAATAACCTGAATGTTTTAGCCGAAAAGGGGCAAAAATAGGGAATAGTTTCTAGTTTAAAGGTGGAAGCGACTTGCCCAAGGAAAAAAGCAGTTCATTTTTTCTCAGGGGCTTATGACCCCGAGCCCCTAGTCGCTGGAACTGGATTGAGAAATTAAGGATAGGAGCGAGACATAATGCAGGAGAACAAGAACAACAATATTGACTTAAGTCAGTACTCAATTCGAACGGATTTAGCGATTGAAGCAAGAGAAATGGTTATTGCAGATAGGGAAGGCTCGGTTCAACAAGGAGAGAACATCTCCCAAATTGAAGGAGTCATTATTAAAGAAAAAGATATAGATGATATAAAAGTATCATTAGTTGAGATCACAGACGTAGGAGCACAACAGCTCGGAAAAAAGGCAGGACGCTATTTAACGGTAGAGGTACAGGGGATTAGACAGCAGGACACTCCTTTACAACAAAAGGTAGAGGAAATTTTTTCTAAAGAATTTGCTCACTTCTTAGAAGGAACTGGGATCAAAAAGGATGCCTCTTGCCTCGTGGTGGGTCTAGGAAATTGGAATGTTACACCTGACGCTCTTGGTCCGATGGTCTGTGAGAACCTCTTAATCACCAGGCACTTGTTCCAGTTACAGCCAGAGAGTGTAGATGAAGGATATCGTCCAGTTAGTTCTTTAGTTCCTGGGGTGATGGGATTAACCGGAATTGAAACGAGCGATATTATCTTTGGAGTAGTTGAGAAAACCAAGCCTGATTTTGTCATAGCAATCGATGCTTTAGCGGCAAGGTCTATTGAAAGGGTTAATTCTACCATTCAAGTTTCTGATACAGGTATTCACCCAGGCTCTGGTGTAGGAAATAAAAGGAAAGAATTAAGTAAAGAAACATTAGGAGTTCCGGTAATTGCAATTGGTGTTCCTACCGTTGTCGATGCGGTTTCCATTACGAGTGACACGATAGATTTTATCCTTAAGCACTTTGGAAAGGAACTTAAGGAAGGAAATCGACCTTCGAGAGCGCTGGCACCAGCGGGGATGACATTTGGAAAACGAAAGAAGCTTACCGAAGAGGATCTTCCTGAAGATAAACACCGTCAAACCTTCCTCGGGATGATTGGGACTCTGGAAGAAGAGGAAAAGCGTAAGTTGATTTATGAAGTGCTTTCCCCTTTGGGGCACAATTTAATGGTCACTCCAAAAGAAGTAGACGTATTTATTGAAGATATGGCCAATCTGATTGCCAGCGGGTTAAATGCTTCGCTACACAGTAATATTGATCAAGGAAATGCAGGTTACTATACGAGATGATTTATAAGTGTCCACCTCACAATTGCGAATAATGGTTCTAGCAATTCTAGTAATGTCATAAGTATTTACTAGAATCAAATTGAGAGGTGGAACTATGAAATCTACTAGGAATTCTGGATTGTTTTTGACAGTGCAAGGGACGAATCTAATAAAAGTAACCTCTTTTATCCTATTGTTTATGCTATTGGTGTTTTCTATTAGTGGGCTATTAACATCTTTGAAGCCCCAGTTTAGGCCTATGTCTAATTCTGTTAATACTGCAACAAATGAAGTAAATGGAAAAATGCTCTATCAACTAATGGCTTGGGAGAATCATCATTTTTTATCCATCGAAGATGATTTAACAGCGAGCCCCAAGTTAACCAACTTAATTTTTAAGCTTTCCAGCAATATTAATTTAAATGACCCAAGGAGCCTCTTAGGTAGAGAGCTTCCAGGATTTTTTCAGTTTGATGGAAAAATCGTAGTGGCTGGTGAAGGTTCCAACTATACAAATATGCCGATGGAATCTGCACCGCCAATTGAAATTATGAAGGCGGAGCGTGAAGCTTCCCTGCAAAATTTAGAGGGCATTGATGAAGGCGGCAGCAGTGGTGATAAGCCATCACCTTCACTTACAACAGGTGATAAGAAAGTCGTACATCTCTACTTTACGCATAATCGCGAGTCCTATCTCCCTTATCTGCAGGGAGTCACCGACCCAGACCTTGCTTATCATTCCCAATTAAATGTAACGAAAATAGGTGATAAATTAAAAGAGAGCCTAGAGGCAAGAGGAATTGGAACCTCAATTGATAAAACTGATATTATGGGGTCAGTCAAGATGCCTGTTACTTATCGAAAATCAGGTGAATTGGTTCAAACTGCCATGGCCCAAAACCGTGAAATACAATATTTAATCGATATCCACCGGGATGCGCGCCGGAAGGATAAAACGACACCTATTATAAACGGACAGGCCTATGCACAACTCGTTTTTGTTGTTGGCGGAAATAACCCGAACCATGAAAAAAATGAAAAGTTAGCCACAGACCTCCATAATCTCCTGCAAGAGAAATATAAAGGGATTAGTTGGGGGGTATTGAAAAAAGCAGGCGCCGGCTCGAATGGAGTGTATAATCAAAATCTTTCTGAAAATGCATTGTTAATTGAATTTGGCGGTGTAGATAATACATTCGAAGAGTTAAACCGTTCCGCAGAAGCACTTGCCGATGTTTTTAGTGAATACTTCTGGCAAGCAGAGAAAGTTAATTCCGATGGTGAGCAATCCACGGATAAACAATAGAAGTAAAGGAGCATGTCCTATGAAAATGTTCATGCTGAAATTTTTTTGTACCGTGTCGCTTATGTTTATTTGTGTGTTAGCCGGTATGCAATTAGCGAATGACGGTATTCATAAAATGAAGGGCTATGACGACCCTAATTTTCAAAATGCTGTGGCCTTAAATGACAATGGTGACCATGTTAAGGCCACATTCTTGGGAAATGATATCTCAAGCCATGACATCGATCAAAAGAAAAAGAAGCTTGAGGAAATAAGTGCCTTTAATCTATTTTCTTCGATGGGCAAGAAAATCTCGAATGGTGTTTCCACTGCTTCCGAAAAACTCATAGATCTTATTACTCAATAATAAAAATCAGCGGTTCCTCCCAGGAAACCGCTATTTTTATTTGTAAAAACCACCATCATCTTGTTTTCATTGAATCTTATTTCCCGTACTGATATAATCAAAAATAGTGTACTTGTGCGAGTTATAGTAGGAGTGAAATACATGAACAGAGAAGATAAACTAAAAAGACAATCAAAGATAAGAAATTTCTCGATTATTGCCCATATTGACCACGGGAAATCAACCTTAGCTGACCGTATATTAGAAAAGACGAATGCATTAACATCTCGTGAAATGAAGAATCAGCTATTAGATTCAATGGATTTAGAAAGAGAACGCGGTATTACCATTAAGTTAAATGCTGTACAATTAAAATACAAAGCAAAAGATGGGGAAGAGTATATCTTCCATCTTATCGATACGCCAGGACACGTAGATTTTACCTATGAGGTATCACGTTCCCTTGCTGCTTGCGAAGGTGCTGTTTTAGTCGTTGACGCAGCGCAGGGGATTGAAGCACAAACTTTGGCGAACGTTTACCTTGCATTAGATAATAACCTAGAAATACTGCCGGTTATTAATAAAATTGATTTACCAAGTGCTGAGCCAGAAAGAGTCCGCAATGAAATTGAAGAGGTTATTGGACTTGACGCTTCTGAAGCAGTATTAGCATCTGCTAAAGCTGGTATTGGAATTGAAGAAATTCTCGAACAGGTAGTGAAAAGTGTTCCTGCTCCGACTGGTGACCCTGAAGCTCCATTAAAGGCATTGATTTTTGATTCCCTTTACGATGCCTATCGTGGCGTTGTGGCCTATATTCGAGTTGTTGAAGGCAGCGTAAAAGTGGGCGATAAAATTAAAATGATGGCGACCGGTGCAGAATTTGAAGTAAATGAAGTAGGGGTGTTTACACCAAAAGCTACACTTCTAGAAGAGTTAACGGTAGGGGATGTTGGGTTCCTTTCAGCATCTATTAAAAATGTCGGAGATACTCGTGTCGGTGATACGATTACAAATGCAAAAAATGGTGCCACCGAACCACTGCCAGGTTACCGTAAATTAAATCCAATGGTGTATTGTGGTTTATACCCAATCGATACGGCGAAATTCAATGATTTACGTGAAGCACTCGAAAAGCTGCAGTTAAATGATTCTGCGCTTCAATTCGAGCCTGAAACTTCCCAAGCACTAGGCTTTGGTTTCCGCTGTGGGTTCTTAGGACTTCTTCATATGGAGATTATTCAAGAGCGTATTGAACGTGAATTCAAAATTGATTTGATTACAACAGCTCCAAGTGTTATCTATGAAGTACACATGACAGATGGCACTACAATAAAAGTGGATAACCCTTCCAATCTTCCGGATCCACAGAAAATAGACCGTGTTGAAGAGCCTTACGTAAAAGCAACGATGATGGCTCCTAATGAATATGTCGGTGCGATTATGGAACTGTGTCAGCAAAAGCGCGGTATTTTTATTGATATGCAATACCAAGGTGAAAACCGTGTAAGCATCATCTATGAAATTCCGTTAGCAGAAATTGTTTATGATTTCTTTGATCAACTTAAATCTAGCACGCGGGGCTATGCGTCATTTGATTATGAATTAATTGGCTACAAACCATCTAAATTGGTTAAGATGGATATATTGTTAAACTCAGAAAAGGTGGATGCCTTAAGCTTTATCGTTCATAGGGATTTTGCCTACGAACGTGGAAAAGTCATTGTTGAGAAGCTAAAGGAATTAATCCCAAGGCAGCAATTCGAAGTTCCTGTCCAAGCTGCTATTGGTCAAAAAATTATTGCTCGTTCAACCATAAAATCCATGGGTAAAAACGTATTGGCTAAATGCTATGGGGGAGATATCTCCCGAAAACGTAAGCTGCTCGAGAAACAAAAAGAAGGTAAGAAGCGGATGAAACAGGTTGGTTCTGTCGAAGTCCCACAAGAAGCCTTCATGGCCGTATTAAAAATGGACGACAACAATACAAAAAAATAAAAAACGAAACGGAGGTTAGGATGAGTCTATTAAAAGGCAAAATCCAGCCTCTTTTCATTTCTAAATAAGAAGGTGAAAGTATGATTAAAGCTGCCTATCTCCATATCCCCTTTTGTGAACATATTTGCCATTATTGCGATTTTAATAAATTTTATCTAAAAGGGCAGCCAGTGGATGAATATTTAAAGGCACTCGAACAGGAAATGATTCTTACGTTACACCAATATCCAACCAATCAACTGGATACCATATTTGTTGGTGGCGGTACACCCACCTCCTTAAATGAAAAACAGCTAGAACGGTTTTGCGAAAGTATAACCAGAAACTTACCAATGGGCAACAATGTTGAATTTACTTTCGAAGCAAATCCAGGTGATTTAACAAAAGGAAAGTTACAAATATTAAAAGATGCAGGTGTAAACCGACTCAGTCTTGGAGTTCAAACCTTTAATGATGAATTATTAAAGAGTATTGGCCGTGTACATCGTGCTAAGGATGTTTACCAAACGGTAGACAATGCCAAGTCTATTGGCTTCGAAAACATCAGCATTGATTTAATTTTCAGTCTGCCGACCCAAACGATTACTGACTTTAAAGAGTCATTGACTCAAGCTTTTACACTAGATATTCAACATTATTCGGCCTACTCGTTAATTATTGAACCAAAGACCGTTTTTTACAATCTTTTGCAAAAAGGAAAGCTTCCAACCCCTGGAGAAGACACCGAAGCAGCGATGTATAAGCTGCTAATGGAGGAAATGGAACAGCACGGTTATAGCCAGTATGAAATAAGTAATTTCTCAAAACCAGGTTATGAAAGTAAACACAATCTAACCTACTGGAATAACGATTACTATTATGGGTTCGGTGCAGGAGCTCACAGCTATGTGAATGGCTGGAGACGCTCCAATGCAGGACCATTGAAAAAATATATGGAACAAATTGCTGACGGTAATCTTCCGATCTTTCAAGAACACCAAACTTCAAAAGCAGAACAAATAGAAGAAGAAATGTTCTTAGGGTTACGTAAAACAGCTGGTGTTTCAATATCTCATTTCATTGGTAAATTTCAAATAGACCCAAGATCATTATTTGAAAAAGAGATAGCTAATTTGATTGCTAAAAAATGGATAGAAATGAAAGACGATAATATATATTTAACAAAAACAGGGCGGCTGCTTGGAAATGAGGTTTTTCAATCATTTTTAGGAGTCACTAACTAAAGCTTTAGCCATGTGACTTTGCAAATTCTTAGTATCAAATGATTGACACCATCCCCCTATTTTTGATAATTTATTAATAGAATTAGCACTCGACTTCAATGAGTGCTAACAGAGGTGATGAAAGGTGTTAACAGATCGTCAATTATTGATTCTTCAGGTTATTGTTGATGATTTTATTCGGTCTGCACAACCTGTCGGCTCAAGGAGTTTGTCGAAAAAAGAAGAAATTTCATTTAGTTCAGCAACAATTCGGAATGAAATGGCTGACCTTGAAGAGTTAGGCTATATAGAAAAAACGCATACTTCTTCTGGCCGTGTTCCTTCTGAAAAAGGTTATCGGTATTATGTAGACCATTTACTGTCGCCTCAAGCATTAAACAAGCAGGATATTTCGATTATTCAATCGATTTTTGCGGAAAAGATTTTTGAGTTTGAGAAAATCATTCAAAAATCAGCAAAGATTTTATCTGAGCTAACCAATTATACTTCAATCGTTTTAGGGCCTGCTGCAAGCTTCAATAAACTTAAAAGAATTCAAATCATTCCTTTAAACAAGGAAACAGCTGTAGCCATCTTTGTTACTGATTCGGGTCATGTTGAAAACCGGACATTTTATTTGCCCCCTTCAGTTGATGCGAGTGATTTGGAAAAGACAGTCAATATATTAAACGAACGTTTGACAGGGGTAGCACTTGAAGATTTAAACGATAAAATCTATAAGGAAGTAGCGACGCTACTAAGGCAGCATATTCGAAATTATGATTTAATGCTGTACACCATTGCTGAATCACTAAAAATGCCTGTTAACGAAAAACTCTTTTTCGGTGGAAAGACAAATATGTTAAGCCAGCCGGAATTTCATGATATCAGCAAAATACGTACTCTCTTACAGATGATTGATCACGAAGAGTGGATTTATCCGTTAATCAAAAATGACTCTGCTGGTATTAAGGTAAAAATCGGGAGAGAAAACAACAACAGTGCAATGGAAAATTGCAGCCTTATTACAGCAACCTATTCTGTTGGAGCAGAAAGTTTAGGAACCATAGCAATCCTTGGACCAACTAGAATGGAGTACTCACGTGTAATAAGCTTGCTGCAGTTTTTAAGTAAGGATTTAACCTCAGTATTAACGAACCTGTATCAAAAATATTAGCAGTGGAGATATTGAGTAAGGGTGAAATGCTCTGTTTTCACCCGCCTTTTCATGAAACTAAACAATTACAATAAATGTTTAACAATCCTTTAAGGAGGTGAGTAAGTTGACAGAAGAAAAGAACAACACACTTAATGAAGAAGTTGAATCCGAAAACAGTGAACAAGTTGAACTTACCAATGAGGAAGTTGAAACAGTTTTTGCTGAAGAAGGTTATTCCAAAGAAGAATCAACTGAAATAGACTATGCTGCTGAGATTCAAAACCTCACCAGTAAATTAGAAGAAGCAGATAATCGTTACTTGCGTCTTCAAGCAGATTTTGATAACTTCCGCCGTCGAACTCGATTAGATATCGAGGCAGGTGAAAAATATAAAGCACAAACGTTAGTGACTGAACTGCTTCCGACTTTGGATAATTTCGAAAGAGCATTACAAATAGAGGCAGACAATGAACAAACGCGCTCCTTGCTTCAAGGAATGGAAATGGTATATCGTAGTTTAATCGACGCCTTGAAAAAAGAAGGTGTTGAACCAATTGAAGCAGTTGGGAAAGAGTTTGATCCAAATTTCCATCAAGCAGTAATGCAGGGAGAAGATGAGAATTTTGGCTCAAATATCGTTACAGCTGAATTCCAAAAAGGGTACATGTTAAAGGATCGAGTTATCCGCCCGTCAATGGTTAAGGTAAATCAATAAACCTACATATTAATACCTAGGAGGAAAAGGGAAATGAGTAAAATTATCGGTATTGACCTTGGTACAACAAACTCATGTGTTGCTGTGCTTGAAGGCGGCGAACCAAAGGTTATTCCAAATCCAGAAGGAAACCGCACAACCCCATCTGTTGTCGCTTTTAAAAACGGCGAACGTCAAGTAGGGGAAGTTGCGAAACGTCAAGCCATTACAAACATTAACACATTAATGTCTATTAAACGTCATATGGGTACTGACTATAAAGTAGAAGTAGAAGGAAAGAATTATACTCCACAAGAGGTTTCTGCCATTATCCTTCAATATTTAAAATCTTATGCTGAAGATTATTTAGGCGAGCCGGTTACTAAAGCAGTTATTACTGTACCTGCTTACTTTAATGATGCGGAGCGTCAAGCAACAAAGGATGCAGGTAGAATTGCTGGATTAGAAGTTGAGCGTATTATCAATGAGCCAACTGCTGCAGCGCTTGCTTATGGTTTAGATAAAACCGATCAAGACCAAACAATTCTTGTATACGATCTTGGCGGCGGTACATTTGACGTATCTATCCTTGAACTAGGAGATGGCGTATTTGAAGTTAAAGCAACTGCTGGTGATAACCGTCTTGGTGGCGATGACTTTGACCAAGTTATTATCGACTACCTAGTAGAGCAATTCAAAAAAGAAAATGGTATTGACCTTTCTCAAGATAAAATGGCATTACAACGTTTAAAGGATGCTGCTGAAAAGGCGAAAAAAGATTTATCAGGAGTAGCTTCAACGCAAATTTCTTTACCGTTTATCACTGCAGGTCCTGCTGGTCCACTTCACCTAGAAGTAACAATGACTAGAGCAAAATTTGATGAGTTATCTGCTCCTCTTGTAGAACGTACAATGGGACCAACTCGTCAAGCATTAAGTGACGCTGGACTATCAGCTTCACAGCTAGATAAGGTTATTCTTGTTGGCGGATCAACGCGTATTCCTGCTGTTCAAGAAGCTATTAAGAAAGCAACAGGCAAAGAGCCACACCGCGGTGTTAACCCAGACGAAGTTGTAGCGATGGGTGCAGCGATTCAAGGCGGTGTCATCACAGGTGATGTTAAAGATGTTGTGTTACTTGACGTTACACCACTATCACTTGGTATCGAAACAATGGGCGGCGTATTTACAAAGTTAATCGACCGCAATACAACCATTCCAACATCTAAATCACAAGTATTCTCAACTGCTGCAGATAATCAAACTGCTGTTGATATCCATGTTCTTCAAGGGGAACGTCCAATGGCAAATCTAAATAAAACATTGGGCCGCTTCCAATTGTCCGATATTCCACCGGCACCACGTGGAATTCCACAAATTGAAGTAACATTTGATATTGATAAAAACGGTATCGTAAATGTTCGTGCAAAAGATCTTGGTACTAATAAAGAACAACAAATTACAATTAAATCTTCAACAGGTCTATCTGATGAAGAAATTCAAAAAATGGTCAGAGAAGCTGAAGAAAACGCTGAAGCTGACAAACAGCGTAAAGAAGAAGTGGAACTGCGCAATGAAGCTGACCAACTAGTCTTTACTACTGAAAAAACATTAAAAGACCTAGAAGATAAAGTAGACGCTGCTGAAGTTGCAAAGGCAAATGAAGCAAAAGATGCTTTAAAAGCAGCGATTGAGCAAAATGATTTGGCTGAAATCCGTGCTAAAAAAGACGCTTTACAAGAAATCGTTCAAGCTTTAACGGTGAAACTTTACGAGCAAGCTGCCCAGCAGGCTCAAGGAGCACAAGGAGCAGAAGGCGGAACGACTAGCCCTAAAGATGACAATGTTGTTGACGCTGAATTTGAAGAAATCAAAGAAGAGAAATAAAAAAAGCAAAGCAAGTAACTTATGAAAAAGTCAAAGTCAGCATCGGCTTTGACTTTTTCTTTGTAATTTGTGTTTTTATTGTGTTAGAATAATCTTTATGTGACAGATTCGGGAGTGGTAATCATGAGTAAACGAGATTACTATGAGGTGCTTGGTGTTAGTAAAAGCGCTTCTAAGGATGAAATAAAAAAAGCATATCGGAAGCTCTCAAAACAATATCATCCAGATATTAACAAAGAGCCGGATGCTGCAGATAAATTTAAAGAAATCGCTGAAGCTTATGAGGTTTTAAGCGATGATCAGAAAAAGGCACATTATGATCAATTTGGTCATACTGATCCAAATCAAGGCTTTGGCGGCGGCGCTGATTTCGGCGGTGGTTTCGGCGGCTTTGAAGATATTTTTAATACCTTTTTTGGCGGCGGTGGTTCGCGCCGACGTGATCCAAATGCCCCAAGACAAGGTGCAGACCTGCAATATACAATGACCATTTCTTTTGAAGAAGCGGCATTCGGAAAAGAAACAGATATTGAAATTCCTCGTGAAGAAACATGTGGTACATGTAATGGTTCTGGTGCTAAAAAGGGAACAAAGCCAGAAACCTGTCAACACTGTCATGGAACAGGACAGTTAAATATAGAGCAAAATACACCATTTGGTAGAGTTGTTAATCGCCGTACTTGTCATCATTGTAACGGCACAGGTAAAGAAATTAAACATAAATGTTCAACCTGTGGCGGAACTGGCAAAGTGAAAAAACGGAAAAAAATTCATGTTAAAATCCCTGCAGGTATTGATGATGGTCAACAGTTAAGGATTTCCGGTCAAGGTGAAGGCGGAATTAACGGAGGACCTTCTGGAGATTTATATATTGTTTTCCACGTTAGAGAACATGAGTTTTTTGAAAGAGATGGCGATGATGTTTATTGTGAAATGCCTATCACTTTTGTTCAAGCATCACTTGGTGATGAAGTTGAAGTACCAACTTTACATGGAAAAGTAAAGCTAAAGGTTCCTGCTGGAACGCAAACTGGAACTAAATTCCGACTTAAAGGTAAAGGGATACCGAATGTTCGTGGATATGGAGTAGGGGATCAGCACATAATCGTCCGCATTATTACTCCTACAAAATTAACTGATAAACAAAAGCAGCTTCTTCGTGAGTTTGCAGATCTTAGTGGAAACTCGCCAATCGGTGAACATGAAGAAGGCTTCTTCTCAAAAGTAAAACGAGCCTTTAAGGGCGACTAAGGATTGGAGTTGGTAGAATGAAATGGTCTGAACTTAGTATTCACACTACAAACGAGGCGATTGAACCAATATCGCATATTTTACATGAGGCCGGTGCTAGCGGTGTAGTTATTGAAGATCCTTTTGAACTAACAAAGGAGAGGCAAGATCAGTTCGGGGAAATCTACCAACTCAATCCTGATGATTACCCTGAAGAAGGAGTTATCGTTAAAGCATATCTCCCTGTTAACAGCTTCTTAGGCGAAACGGTGGACGCGATAAAAGAGTCAATTAATAACCTTATTATTCACAATATTGATATTGGAATAAATAAAGTGACCATTAGTGAAGTGAACGAGGAAGAATGGGCAACCGCATGGAAGAAATACTATCATCCTGTTAAGATTTCAGAGAAGTTTACGATTGTACCTACATGGGAGATATACACTCCAGTCAGCAGTGATGAATTAATCATTGAATTGGATCCTGGAATGGCCTTCGGAACTGGAACGCATCCAACCACGGTAATGTGTATTCAAGCTCTCGAAAGAACGGTTCAACCTGGTGACAGGGTAATTGATGTTGGAACTGGTTCAGGTGTGCTAAGTATCGCTGCAGCTATGCTCGGTGCAGAAGACGTCCGTGCCTATGATTTAGATGAAGTTGCTGTAACATCAGCACGACTCAACATTAAGCTTAATAAAGTAAGTGATAACGTAACCACTTCGCAAAATAACCTTTTAGATGGCGTAGAAGAGAATTCAGCTGACGTGGTTGTTGCCAATATTTTAGCTGAGGTTATCTTACGTTTTACAGATGATGTAGCACGTGTTGTTAAACCGGGAGGAACGTTTATTGCCTCAGGAATTATTCAGCAGAAGAAAGATCATGTAAAAGAAGGACTCATTCAGTCCGGCTTTGAAATCACCGAAACCATCTTAATGGAAGATTGGGTTGCAATTATTGCTAAAAGGATATAATGTTTAAAAAAGGGGTTAATGCCCCTTTTTTCTATTTCCCTGCTTTAAACTCTACATTTATTGCAGTAAAATAAAGAGTAAAATGTTTTAGAGGGGTGCATCGTGTGCAACGCTACTTTGTTAAACAACGGGCAAATGAAAATAGTTTTGTGATTGATGGTGATGACCGCCATCATATTATTAAGGTGATGCGCATGGGAATTGGGGACAGTATCATTTGTGTTGACCCAAGAGGTGATGCGGCAGTTTGTGAAATTGCAAAAATTACCGATGAACAAGTCGTTGCAGACGTTGTACAATGGAAAGATGAGAAGTCGGAGCTTCCTATTTCAATTACGATTGCAAGCGGACTTCCAAAAGGGGACAAACTTGAATGGGTTATTCAAAAAGGTACTGAACTTGGTGCCCGCGAATTTATTCCTTTTGCAGCACGTCGTTCTGTCGTAAAATGGGATGATAAAAAGGCTGGTAAAAAAGTAGAGAGATGGCAAAAAATTGCCAAAGAAGCTGCGGAACAATCCCATCGTGGAATTGTACCTGAAATTATAAGCCCGATGAATTTTAAAGCTTTTATAGAGAGAAGCAAAAATTTTCATTATAAATTAGTTGCTTTCGAGGAAGAAAGCAGAAGCGGTGAGACATCTCTTTTCTCAGCAACATTACAAAAAATGAAACCAGGCGAATCACTGCTTTTAGTTTTTGGTCCTGAGGGTGGGCTAGCAGAAGAAGAGGCCCACATTTTACAGGAAAATGGTTTTGCCCTATGCGGCTTAGGTCCGCGTATTTTAAGAACGGAAACTGCGCCCTTATATGCTCTAGCGGCGATTTCCTACCATTTTGAATTAATGAGGAGATGAATACAATGCCAACAGTCGCTTTTCATACACTTGGATGTAAGGTGAACCATTATGAGACTGAAGCAATCTGGCAATTGTTCAAGCAAGAAGGCTATGATCGAGTTGATTTTGAATCAATTTCTGATGTCTATATTATAAATACTTGTACGGTAACAAATACTGGCGATAAAAAAAGCCGCCAAGTGATTCGACGTGCTGTCCGCAAAAATCCTGATGCCGTAATTTGTGTTACAGGATGTTATGCTCAAACATCACCTGCGGAGATTATGGCCATACCTGGTGTTGATATTGTAGTTGGAACCCAGGATCGTGTGAAAATGCTTGAATACATTGAACAGTATAAAGTAGAACGCCAGCCAATAAATGGTGTAGGCAATATCATGAAAAATCGTGTTTACGAAGAACTTGATGTTCCAGCGTTTACGGATCGTACACGTGCTTCGTTGAAGATCCAAGAGGGTTGTAACAATTTTTGTACTTTCTGTATTATCCCTTGGGCACGTGGGTTAATGAGATCTCGTGATCCAAAGGAAGTTATTCGCCAAGCACAGCAGCTTGTAGATGCAGGATATAAAGAAATCGTATTAACCGGGATTCACACAGGCGGCTACGGTGAGGATATGAAGGATTACAATCTAGCCTTGCTGCTGCGCGATTTAGAAGCCCAAGTTAAAGGACTTGAAAGACTTCGGATATCCTCTATTGAAGCAAGTCAAATAACCGATGAAGTCATTGAAGTAATCAAACATTCAAACATTATTGTTCGCCATTTGCATATCCCAATTCAGTCTGGATCTAATACAGTACTTAAAAGAATGCGTCGTAAGTATACAATGGAATTCTTCGGTGAAAGATTAGACCGTCTTAAAGAAGTACTTCCTGGTCTTGCTGTTACATCTGACGTTATTGTTGGCTTTCCTGGTGAAACGGAAGAGGAATTTATGGAGACATATAATTTTATTAATGAACATAAATTTTCTGAACTGCATGTTTTCCCTTATTCCAAACGTACAGGAACACCTGCTGCACGGATGGAAGACCAAGTTGACGAAGAGGTTAAAAATGAACGCGTTCACCAATTGATTACACTCTCTGATCAGTTAGCAAAAGAATATGCTTCGCAATTTGAAAATGACGTATTAGAAGTAATCCCAGAAGAAGAATTCAGCGAAGGTATGTATGTAGGGTATACAGATAATTATCTAAAAGTGGTCTTCCCTGCAACCGAAGAAATGATCGGTAAACTCGTTAAAGTAAAAATTACAAAAGCAGGTTATCCATACAATGAAGGACAATTTGTCCGAATTGTCGAAGATGATATAAGAGCAGAAATATTTACAAAAGAAGAAGCTGCCATTTAAGGACCAAGTTTGGTCCTTTTTTTATTTTGATTTGGGTACTCTAATGTTAGTATCAAATTTCTGATTAGAAAAGGGGCTTGCAAAAATGGCTACTACCAATGTTGCTGCAATGATTGACCATACATTGTTAAAAGCGGACGCCACTCGCCAACAAATTGAAACCCTTTGCCAAGAGGCAATGGAACATAAATTTTTTTCAGTTTGTGTAAATCCAACCTGGGTAAGCACTGCTAGAGAATTTCTTAGCCGAAGCGGCGTTAAGGTGTGTACGGTTATTGGATTTCCTTTGGGCGCGACAACTCCAGAAACAAAGGCTTTTGAGACAAATAATGCGATAGAAAATGGCGCAGACGAAGTTGATATGGTCATCAATATCGGCGCTTTGAAGGATAAAAATGATGAGTTGGTTGAAAAAGATATTCGAGCAGTTGTCGAAGCTGCAAAGGGAAGAGCGTTAACAAAGGTTATTATTGAAACAAGCTTGCTTACAAGGGAAGAAAAAATTCGTGCCTGTGAGCTTGCAGTAAAGGCTGGTACAGACTTTGTAAAAACATCCACAGGATTCTCAACTGGCGGTGCTACAGTCGAAGATATTAAGCTGATGAGGGATACTGTTGGACCTAATATTGGAGTAAAAGCCTCTGGAGGAGTCCGTAATACGGAAGACACGGAAAAAATGATTCAAGCAGGAGCGACGAGAATTGGCGCAAGTGCTGGAGTAGCCATTCTTAAAGGCTTAACCAGTACTTCGGATTACTAAAAAGACGGCCATGGCCGTCTTTTTGTATTATTTTGTTTTTCCACCATGTACTTTCAAGATCATTTCACCAAATTTTGTGGCAAAAGGTAGAACTAATATCGAGGAGACGACATTAAATATGACACTTATATGAGCTAGTTGAATCATTTTTTCTTCTGCTAAAAAATGAGCATTTTCAGATAAGAATGGAATAAAAGGAGTAAAGAGTAATACGCCAGCTACATTGAGCCAAACATGTGCAAAGGCCGCCAATCTTGATTCTTTCCCGCCGCCAATTGAAGCAATGAGTGCTGTAATACAGGTCCCAATGTTGGCACCAAATACAATGGCGATACCTGCGTCAAGGTGAAGAAGGCCGGCAGTTAAAAAGCCCATAGTAATTCCAGTCATAGCTGTACTTGATTGAATAATGGCTGTAATAACTGCCCCGGTAAGAATACTTAATAAGATATTATCATTGATGGAGAGGATAAAATTATTAATAAATGGAAGAGCAGTTAATGGCTTTGCTAAAAGCTCAAAACCTTTCATTGCTGTAAAAACTGAGGCGATTCCAAAGGTGACCATACCGATGCTTCGAATTTTAATTGGTTTAAAGAATGTAAATAACGCCCCGATAATAGCGAGTGGAACTAACACTTTATCAAGATTGAAGGTTATAAGTTCAGTTTTAAAGGTGGTTCCAATGTTTGTCCCCAAAATAATCCCAATCGATTGAGGAAAAGTCATGATTTTTGCTGATATTAGTCCAATCGTGATCACCATGACTGCTGAACTGCTCTGTAATAATGCTGTTACAAACGTCCCTGTCACCATACCTTTTAATGGTGTACTTGTAAGTTTGGTTAACCATCCTTTTAGTTTAT
>JAPSKD010000078.1 GCA_031177865.1 Bacillus sp. (in: firmicutes)
GGGGGATAAAAATGGAAAAAGCAGACATCATTCTTTCGAGTAAATATGTTTTTACTGGGCTTGAAGATGAGCCGATAAAAGCAACTATTGCTATTAAAGATAATAAAATTATTCATATAGCTCCTAAAGAAGAAATATTGTCACTCATTGGAGATCAAACAAAAGTGTTTGACATGGAAGAGGAACTAATTATTCCGGGCTTTCATGATTTTCATATGCACATCATGATGGGGAGCATTCTACAGAAGGATAGTGCCAAATTATTTGATGCTGCTTCAGAAGAAGAGGTAGCTGAAATAGTAGCTAAATTTGCAGAAACAAGACCAAATGATAAGTGGATATTTGGTGTTGGTTGGGATCATACCAATTGGAAAAAGAAAGTGCTACCACATAGAACAACATTAGATAAGTATATTTCTGATCGTCCTGTTTTATTATACAATGCAGAAGTGCATTATGCATGGGTAAATAGTAAGGCAATAGAAATGATTCAATTAACGAAGGATACACCAGATCCTGAATATGGGGAAATTGGTAAAGATGAAAACGGTGAACTGACAGGCCTTTTATTTGAACATGCAATTGGTTATGCAACAAAACATGCATACAAATTACCAAAGGAAAGACGTGTACAACTATTCCAAGATTTCCTAAATGAAACAAAAAGATTAGGAATCACATCCGTTAATGATTTATTTGGAGCTAAAATTGCACCAAATACATTAGACGATCTTGAAATTTTTAAAGAATTTGATAGAAAAGGGTTACTTACAACTAGAATTCACTTCTCACCAGAGTTAAAAATGGATTTAGCTGAAGCAAAGGAATTACGAATAAATTACCAATCGGATAAGCTTACCTTTTCTGGATTAAAACAATTTATTGATGGAGTTGTAACAAGCCATACTGCTTTTTTACTGGATCCGTATAAAGATCGTCCGGAAACAAAAGGAGAAACCACCTATCCACCTGAAACAATTAAACAATTAGTAAAAAAGGCCGATAAGGAAAAATTCCAAATTCGTTTCCATGCTATTGGTAACGGTGCTGTCCGCTTAGCATTGGATGCATTTGAAGAAGCAAGAAACGAAAATGGAGAAAGAGATACTAGACATGTCATTGAACATGTTGAGGTATTGCATCCGGACGATGTCCAACGCTTTAGGAAATTAGATGTAATCGCTTCCTTTCAACCTAAACATATTGAATTAATGGAAAGTGAGGCATATACAGCTAGAATTAATGAGGACCAAAAACCTCTCTATTACCCTATCAAGACAATAGTAGATACTGGTGCAAAGATTGCCTTTGGTACTGATTTTCCGGTAGTGCCTCTAAACCCTATGATGGGTATCTATCAGGCAATTACGAGAAAAGATTTAAACGGGAATGCGTGGCAAAAATCTGAAGGTGTTACATTAGCACAAGCATTAAAATTCTACACAGCTATACCGGCATTTGGGTCTTTCAGAGAAAAAGAATTAGGTACATTAGAAGTAGGTAAGAAAGCGGATATCGTAGTATTAAATAAAAACTTATTTAGCATATCAGCTGAGGAAATTCTTGAAACTGAAGTAAAAATGACGATTATGGATGGGAAGGTTGTATATGAACACCAGGTCGTCCCAACTGTATAAGAATAAAAAAAGGAAGGTAGTGAGGTAATGTCAAAAGTAAAAGTTGGTCTTATTCAAATTCATTGTGGAGAATATATTGAGGAAAACATTCAAAAAACAAAAGAGAAAATTAAGGAAACGGTAAATAAAGGGGCACAAATCGTTTGTTTACAGGAATTATTTTCTTCGCAATATTTTCCACAAACGGTTAATGTGGAAAATTATGATTTAGCTGAAGATGTAGATAGCGGCACATTAGTCAAAATGGGTGAATTGGCAAAGGAATTAGGAATTGTCTTGATTGTTCCTTTTTACGAAAGAGCAGGTGCTGGAATTTATTTTAATAGTGCAGCTGTATTTGATGCTGATGGAGAATGTTTAGGTATTACAAGAAAAAATCATATTCCAGACGGTCCGCAGTATCATGAAAAATATTATTTTGTTCCTGGCAATACTGGGTACCCTGTCTATGAAACTACTTATGGAAAAATAGGGATTGGGATTTGCTGGGACGAATGGTTCCCTGAGGTTGCTCGAATTTTGAGCCTGCAAGGGGCAGAGATATTATTCTATCCGTCTGCTATTGGTTCAGAGCCGAATCATCCTGAGTTATCAACACGATCATCCTGGGAAAAGGCAATTTCAGCTCATGGTATTTCTAATGGTGTATTTGTTGCTGCAACAAATCGAGTAGGCCAGGAAAAGGATATGAATTTTTACGGTGGCTCATTCATTAGCGATACATTAGGGAATATTCTAGCTTCACTTGATGATGAAGAAGGAATTATCGTTCAAGAGATTGATTTAAAAGAAATTGAAAATACGAGGAAAATCCTACAATTCTTTAGGGACCGTCGTGTCGACACATATGGTCCTCTATTACAAAAGGAACTGCTTCCGAAACCTTCTACTGTTAAAAAGGGAATAAAAAAAGCTTTATTGGCTAACAAATAGGTATAGAGTAAAAATTATCGGATATTCTCAAACCAAAAAAGGACCGGGCGATATTGCCTGGTTTTTCTAT
Organism: Bacillus sp. (in: firmicutes); assembly: GCA_031177865.1. GTDB lineage: Bacteria > Bacillota > Bacilli > Bacillales > Cytobacillaceae > Neobacillus. Next base: position 2,641 of record JAPSKD010000078.1, read on the forward strand.
TCTATGTTTAAAGGTATTGGTTATATGTAGAGATTAGTCGAGGAATATGATTTCTAAAGCTTGATGAAAGACATTTCTAGAGTTTTCTAACCGGTTTTTGTCCTCCGCCCCCTTGATGAAATTCAGGATGAATATTCAAATTAATATAATACTTTTAAAAAAATAGTTGACCTTTGAATTGCGTGTCATGTATTATGTATACATAACACACAATTCAGAATTTTTGTAAGTATCATAAAAGAAGGTGGAGAAGTTATGAAAGGAGTAAGCTTAAAACCAATTAAGAAAGAGATAACAACACAAGATAAGGTTTATAAGCAAATTAAAAAGGCGATTCTTTTTGGCGGTATGTCCTCAGATGAAATATTTACAGAGGTTCAATTGGCAGAAACGTTAAATACTTCAAGAACGCCCGTAAGAGCTGCTCTGCAAGATTTAGTAAAAGAAGGGTTACTCGTTTTAATTCCACGAAAAGGAGTAACGGTAAGAGAGATAACACCTGCAGAACAGGATGAAATTTTTTTACTGCGTCGTTCGATTGAAGCACAAGTGGTGAAAAAACTAACCGAGGTGATTACTTCTCCTGATCAGTTAAAGATATTAAGGGTCATCGTGGAACAGCAGGAGGAAGCATTACAAAATGATGATGCGATTCGCTTTATTGAGCTGGACCATGAATTTCATTTATCACTAACAAGACTAGCAAACTTTGGCATCATCGAAGAAGTATTGCAAAATCTTCATAATCTCACTCAACTTATGGGTCTTAAAGCAATTAGACAAAAAGGAAGAATGAAAAACGTAATAAAGGAACACAGCGAAATTATCGATGCCTTGGAAAAAAGAAATGCTGAGTTGGCGTCAGCAGTCATTTTATCTCATTTAGATAATACAAAAGATACCTTAAATGACTTAGAGAACTTCTAATTACTAGAGAATTCCCTAGTAATTAGATGCTTTATCGTACGAAGAAAGGATGAAAAACATGAAAACAGTAGAATCAACCTTGACTCAAGAGATAGAAGACATACTGCAAGGGCAAACCTTGGTCTTTTGCCATACTTACAGCAAAAGCTTAGGCAAAGTTATTTCCACGGCGTTGTCATGGGTGTTTGCCATCGATAGTAAGACCGTACGCTTTGCTGTAGATTGGAAATCAAAAATTGTGGAAGCCGTCCATGATCAAAGTGAGATTACATTGAGTTTTGTAGGAGGTGGAAGCGTTTACTCTCTGTCAGGCCCTTCAAAAGTCAGAGTGGAGAAAACAAACAATATGACCTTAAAGATGGCGATTATTGAAATCGAAGTAGAGGACTTCCGAGATATTACCTTTTATGGAGCACAAATTACCCAACAGCCAAAATTTATCAAAACCTACAAAGAATCACTAATCAAAAAGCTGGATAACGAAGTAAAAGAAGCTGTTTTTAATCTTTAAATCTACTAATAGAGAGGAAGATCATAGTGGTTAGGACAGGTAAAGAATATTTAGAGTCTATTAGGGACAATCGAAATATCTATATTGGGGGAAAGAGAGTCGATGATGTCACAACACATCCGGCTTTTAAAGGAATTACCGAAACAATTGCTAATCTTTATGATATTGCTTCAGATGAAAAGAATCATATGATTTATCAAACAGAAGACGGGACACTTGCGAATAAAATTTACATGATTCCAAAAAGCAGGGAGGATTTAAGGGACCGTCGTGAAGCAATTAAAACCTGGTCGGACTCTACATATGGATTTGTTGGACGGTCTCCGGATCATGTTGCCTCCTTTTTTGCAGGGTTCGCAAGCTCCCCTGAAGTATTTGAACGGGGACTTCCAAAATTAAAAGATAATGCAGTAAATTTTTATAAGTTTGCTAGAGATAATGATTTATATCTATCTTATGTCATTATCCCTCCACAAATTGATCGCAGCAAAGCAGCCCATGAACAAGAGGAAAAATTCCTGGCTACTGGAGTTTATGAAGAAAGAGAGGATGGCATTGTTATTAGAGGCTCGCAAATGCTCGGAACAGGTGCAGCCGTATCGAATTATTTATTTGTCAGCTGTATTACACCGCTTCGCCCGGGGGATGAGACCTACGCTGTATCTTTTGTAGTGCCAATGAATGCCACGGGATTAAAGCTTTATCCACGCCCAAGCTATGCCGTTGATAAGCCAAGTACCTTTGATTACCCGCTCTCCACCCGATATGACGAGAGTGATGCATTAGTTGTCTTTGATGATGTGTTTATTCCATGGGAGCATGTGTTCATCTATAAAGATATTGATCTTGTTCGTGCACAATTTCAAGATACACCAGCTCACAAATTAGGAAATAGCCAAGCTCAAACCCGATTTACCAGCAAGCTGAAATTTGTCATCGGTTTGGCAAAGAAAATTGCTGCTGCGAATGGAATTGATAAAATTCCAGCTGTTCAGGAAAAACTCGGAGAACTGGCCTCGCTTGCGGCGACTGCCGAAGGGATGCTCCTTGCGTCTGAGTATGAATGCACGATTGATAAAAACGGTACAGCCGTTCCTAACCCACGGTTCTTATATGGAGCAATGGGATTGCAAAGTGAATTGTATCCAAAAGTAATCGCGATTTTTAGAGAGCTTGTTGGCGGCGGGGTACTGCAGGTACCATCTTCGTTTGAAGAGCTGGTTAACCCAGAAACGAAGGAGGATATGCAAAAGTATATTCGTTCCGCCACAGTGAATTATGAGGAAAAGGTTCAATTATTCAAGCTTGCCTGGGACGTAATTGGCAGTGAATTTGGCGGACGTCATCAGCAGTATGAAATGTTTTATGCCGGTGCCCCATTTGTAGCCAAAGGTTATTCTTATCGAAATTATGGATATCAAGAAGCGGAAGCGTTAGCTGCAAAGTGCTTAAATGGATATAGCATTCCAAAAGAGAGTTTAGTATAAATGTAGTTTTCCGAATTTTTAAACAGGAGGGTATTAGGGTGAAAATTGGTTCAATTCAACTAGAAATTAAAGACCATGAATCTAAACAAGAACGAATTCTAAGAGTCAAAAACATGTTAGCCGATATGAAAGGCTATGACTTAATCATATTACCAGAAATTTGGGCAACGGGATATTTTGCTTTTGACCGTTACGTGGAGGAAGCAGAAGAAATCGATGGTCCCTTTGTTCAGGAATTTTCGCAAATGGCCAAATCTTTACATGTTCATCTTTTTGCTGGAAGTTTTGTGGAAAAGGCAGGAGAGGACTACTTTAATACCAGCATCTTGATTAATCCAAAAGGAGATGTCATCGGAAGTTATCGGAAGATTCATCTGTTCCGATACGGTTCCCAGGAAGGGAAATTGCTTACCCGCGGATCCGAGATTACTGTTATTGAAACACCTTTTGGAAAAGTGGGGTTATCGACTTGTTACGACCTGCGATTCCCTGAGCTTTATCGAAAGCAAGTGGACCTTGGCGCAGAGATTTTATTAGTCACTTCCGCATGGCCCCATCAGCGACTCGAGCACTGGAAACTATTTAATGTAGCAAGAGCCCTTGAAAATCAATGTTTCCTCATATCCAGTAACTGTGTCGGAAAAAATCAGGGCGTTTTATTGGGAGGGCATAGCCAAGTTGTCGATCCATGGGGAGTAGTGATTGCACAAGCTGGTGAAAAGGAGACCATCGTAACAACGGAGATCGACTTGGAAGAGATTAGCGTCATTAGAGAAGACTTCCCGCAATTAAAGCATCGCGTTTTATAAAACCGGAAAGGAGTGCTAGGACAAATGAATTTTTATGTAAATGGGAAAGAAATCACCTGGGAACCACAAAATTTTATTATTGCAGGCTACACAGCAAAAGATCAGGCTGCACTGAAAGCACATATAGAAGAGTTAGAAAAAATAGGAGTGGCTGCTCCTAAGGCTGTACCAATGATCTATCAGCTATCCCCGGAATTGCTCAGTACAGAAAAAGTCGTCTCTACCGTTCGGAACGATGGCAGTGGTGAGGCAGAGGTGGTATTACTTCATATCCAAGGAGAATGGTATGTGGGGATTGGAAGTGACCATACGGATCGCGTGTTGGAAGCAACATCGGTACAAAAATCAAAACAAGTCTGTGCCAAGCCGATTTCAAAAGAGTTATGGCCTTTAAGCAGTATTGAAGATCATTGGGATGAGATTGAATTGAATAGTTGGTATTCCGTTAATGGGGAAGAGCATTTATATCAATCTGGAAAGCTTGCGGCTTTTTTATCGCCGAAGGAGCTTTTAGAAATTGTGGAAGCCCGCGGTTATAGCACTTCTGAGACAGCGTTATTTTGCGGTACTCTTCCGATTCTATCAAATGAATTTCTATTCGGAGAGGAATTTCGAGCAGAATTATACGATGCTCGAAATGATAGAAAACTAGAATTATCGTATCAAACAAAAATTTTAATCGATTCTGAGGTGGTTTAAGATGGGTAAAAGAGAGTTAGAATTCACAGATTATACCAATTTTGAAGTGGAACATTTTCCGGTAAAAGGTCTATCGCAAAGGGTGATTGCACAAATTCCAGGCAGTCCGGTAGCGACTCGTATTCTTCAGTTTGAACCTGGCACCGATACTTCTCCAAATGGTGTGCAACTTCATGATTTTTGGGAAGAGCTGTATATTATTGAAGGATCGATTATTGATCTGGAATTGGATGAAGAGTTTAAAGCCGGTGCTGTCGCTTGTCGTCCTCCGGGGATGAAACATGGTCCATGGATATCTCCGAATGGTTGTAAAATATTTGAAGTGCGCTATTATGCTAAAGGCCAATAAGGGTGAAAAGCAGCTATATCTTTATCAAGCTAGAAATAAGGTATAGCTTTTAAAAGAATTTTTTTAACCCATAGTGTATACACAGTACACAGTACAGTATTCAAAGAAGATGGAAGCTGGAAACTTAACGAAATGGGGAAGGTGAAGCAACATGGATATTAAATACATGACTCACTCACTGGATGCTGTGTTTAAGATGAATGAACCGCATGTCATGGCATTAGGCTTTTTTGATGGTGTTCATCTCGGTCATCAATCCTTACTGCAGCAGGCTAAGTCCATCGCTAAAAAGATGGGATTGAAGTTCACCGTGATGACATTTGATCCGCATCCAGATGAGATCATTAAACGTGAGACCCATCGGAGATATATTACTCCACTGGATTCGAAGCTGGAGAGAATCTCTACTTTTGGTGCAGACAAAATTTTTGTCATGAATTTCAATCTTCCATTTGCTTCCCTTCCGGCTGATGATTTTATCAAGAAATATATTGTTGGACTTCATGCGAAACATGTTGTTGTAGGCTTCGACTTCTCCTTTGGCTATAAAGCTCAGGGGGATGTCGAATACTTACGAAAATTCAGTAAAGATGGCTCATTTGAAATAACTGTTATTTCTAAAAAGACACGAAATAACCTAAAAATCAGTTCCACGCTTATTCGAAAGCTGATTCGTGACGGCGATGTTCATCTGATCTCGCATTATTTAGGAAAACCTTATGAAATTCGTGGCCATTTAGAAGGAACGTTAACGAAAGCGCTTTATCTAGATCGTAAATATATCATGCCTAAACCTGGCCTTTATCAAGTGGAGATCCTTTCAGGGACGAAAAGGACCGTGGAACTTCTCAGATGTGGAGTGGAGAGCTGCCAGCTAAGCGGCTGTGGTTGGGTCTCGCCAGGGGAAATTACGGTTAAATTCTTACATCAATCAGGTTTAATGAGGACAGTGACAGTATAAAAAATGATTTTTTATTAGGGGGAACAATATGAAAGGGAAACAAAATAATAAAACGACAAGCTCCAAAAAAGTTCTTTTCGCAAGTTTAATTGGCAGCACCATTGAGTTTTACGATTTCTTTCTATATGGGACTGTAGCTTCACTCGTGTTTAACAAATTGTTTTTCCCAAATGATGATCCCTTTGTAAGCTTATTGCTTGCCTATGCAACTTTTGGTGTAACGTTTTTCATTCGTCCTCTTGGCGGTCTCGTGTTTAGCCATATGGGAGACAAATTCGGAAGAAAAAATACACTTGTAATTTCTCTTCTGCTAATGGGGATTTCAACGGTGCTGATTGGATTATTGCCGACCTATAATTCAGTTGGGGTCTTGGCACCGATTTTACTTGTTCTTCTGCGCCTCCTTCAGGGGATTGCACTTGGCGGCGAATGGGGAGGAGCTGTTCTGCTCGCAGTCGAATCTGCACCGAAACAAAAACGCGGTTTCTATGGAAGCTTCCCAGCAATGGGAATTCCGCTTGGAATGTTACTGGGTACCGGCTCCGTATCGTTGATAAGTTTGCTTCCCGATGGACAATTCCTAACTTGGGGTTGGCGAGTTCCGTTTTTACTAAGTGCTCTTTTAGTAGGAATCGGTATTTGGATTCGCCGTGGTATTGAAGAAACATCTGCCTTCCAAGAGGAAAAGGAAAAAGGGAATGTGGTCAAAGTTCCACTTCTTGAGACACTTCGCTATCATTGGAAAGCCGTTTTAATCTCGCTAGGCGCGAAATGCGTAGAAGTGGGACCGTTCTATATCTTCACAACCTTCTTTATTGCTTATTCCACAGGTACCATTGGCTTTTCTAGAACAACGGCATTAAATGTTATTACTATTTCGACTCTAGTTACCACACTCTGTATTCCATTAATGGGCATCTTATCGGATAAAATTGGCCGGAAACGTGTTTTCCTTATGGGTGCAGCGGGATTAGCTCTTTTTGCTTTTCCTTACTTCTATTTACTATCACTAAAGTCTACTTTCTGGGTCTATGCGATTTCTATTATTGCTTTAGGAATTCTCTGGTCCTCCATCGCAAGTATTATTGGAACCATGTTCACTGAGATGTTCAGTACCAATGTTGGCTACACAGGAATTACCCTTGGTTACCAAACGGGTTCAGCATTATTTGGCGGAACGGCTCCGATGATCGCAACGGTTCTGTTAAAGAACTACAATGGTTCATGGACTCCGCTTGCCATTTTTATCTGTATTCTTTGTATAGCATCGTTTATTTCGGTTTTATTCTTACGTAAAACTCACGAGTTTTCTCATTTAGAGTCTTCCTTGTCTTCAAAAACAGTAGTCACCAAATAGTTCAAGTTAAAAATAATCCAATTGAAAGGGTTTGATTACGATAAAAAAATATTTATTCCTTTTATTAATAATTTTGCTTTTTAATTCGGTATTTACGGGGAATACGTTGGCTAAGAAAAATTCGAATCAAGCGGCTGATTTTATCTTTAAAAATGGAGACGTTTACACAGTTCATAAAGATCAAACTTGGGCGGAAGCGGTTGCGGTTAAGGATGGCAAGATTCTCTACGTTGGTGATAACAAGGGAGTTGCGGATTTCAAAGGGACCTCCACCAGAGTGGTTGATCTGAAGGGAAAAATGCTTATGCCTGGATTTGTCGATAGCCATAACCATGCGTACCTTATGGCGGAAAGTCTTTTCTGGCTGAGCCTTAATCCTTATTCCACTGTGGAAGAACGACAACAGGCCATCAAGGATTACTTGAAGGAGAATCCCGGTATCAAGCAATTGCGCGGCGTAGGCTGGGACGAAGTAATCCGTGATGGTAAAGCCAGAGGGCTTGCTCCCAGAGAATTGCTCGATCAGGTAGTCTCGGATATACCTGCTGTCTTTATCGCAAACAGTCATCACAGTATATTGGTCAACTCAAAGGCTCTAGAGGTTGCAGGGATAGACAAAAACACCCCTGATCCGCAAGGAGGAATTATTGAACGCGATCCTACAACAGGCGAGCCGACAGGAATTTTACACGAATTTTCCGCCCAAAACCTTGTGATTAACGCTCTTCCTCAACCAGACTTTACGGTTGAGCAATATAAAGAGACAATTTTAACTTGGCAGGAAATAGCTGCTGAAGATGGAATTACTTCGACATTCGTGCCCGTTCACTACCCAACCGAAAATCTGCTAAAAGCATTTGAAGATCTAGACAATGCAGGTAAATTAACCGTAAGATACGATTTAGGTTTATGGGCTGATGAAACCAAAGGAACAGAGCAGATCGGGAAATTTATAGAAGCACGTGACAAATATCAAGGAAAGTCGTACAAGGTAGATACCATTAAAATATTTTCTGACGGAGTCGGTGAAAATCAACTGGTTTGGAATCAAGATGTTTTAGAGAAGACCGTGGCTGCTTTGGATAAAGAAGGTTTCCGCGTCTATATCCATGCGATTGGCAATCCAGAATTTTTCCCATCTCATCATGCATTAGATGCTTTCGAATATGCGGCTGAAGTAAATGGTAAAAGAGATTCCCGCCATGTGATTACCCATATAGACTGGGTCAAGGAAGAAGATGTTACCCGGTTTAAGGACTTGGGAGTCATACCTGCTCCTCAGCCTGCATGGTTTGGTAAAGACTGGTATAGCAATGTAAGTGGCGAGCAGTTGAAGAATCTTAATCGATTGAATAGCTATTTTGAAGCCGGAATACCCGTTGCTGCATCAAGTGATTTTCCTTCAACAGATACTTTTAAAAGAGATATGTATCCTCTAACAGGAATAGAAGTAGGGATAACAAGATTGGATCCGGACACAACCGCTGAAACTGATCTAGATAAAGTAGTATGGCCTAAGGAAAAGGCTACTCTCGAAGAGATGATCACAAGCTATACAATCAATGGAGCTAATTTGATTTTCCAAGAAGATGAAAGAGGCTCGATAGAGGTAGGTAAAAAAGCGGACTTGGTTGTTTTGGACAAAAATCTCTTTGAGATTCCAATAACGACAATTGGTGAAGCGAAGGTCTTGTTGACTATGTTTGAGGGGAAGGAAGTTTTCCGTCATCCCACGCTTACTAATGCATCCTATATAAAGAGACTTGTTGAACAATTCGAAGAAGATGGGGAATTTGCAAATCATGGTGCTGCCCGTTCCTTACAGACCCATTTGGATACAGTGTTCCGTTTTGAAAAACAGGAAGCAGCCGAAATGGTTGTCAAGCACATGCAAAGGTTTAACCAGTTGCTTGACAATCATAAAAAAGATGGGTTGATATCCGAGGATGCGTATAACACACTTAAAACTCATACTGATTCCTTGATTAAGAAGTGGCAATAAAGATTGCAAGAAAGTCTAGAGTTACCAAATTGATGTCGGATAATGTAGTTTCAAGGAGAGGGAGCCCGGTTGATTCGGGTTCTCTTTGTGCGACGGGCAGTCGCGAAAATAGGACCCAACAGTGTAAACTGCTGGGCTTTTTGGGTTTTGGGTTAGCAAGCTGGGAGCTTGTTACAAATAGTAACGTTATGAAAAAGATTGATTCCATTATTTCTGAAGCCAAAGAACGAGACTCCTTAGATACTCCCTCTCCTTTGAAATGGGGTTTGCACGAGATTAGTTTACTGTAAAGGTTGCATGTGTGACGGCATCATATCCACTGCCGTAGAAATATACGAACTTATACGTCTTGCCTGACTGATATCGACTTGGATATGAATTCTTACTTGGATCATACGTAACTCTATATGTTCCATTAGTTACTTTTGTATACTCCCACCAAATGGCTGGTACATTCCCTGGATTTTCACTGACTTCATATAATCCAATCCAGTCACCTTGTGGAACTCTTGCGTTTTCTACCAAAACATCAACTGTTTCGGTGGTTCCAGTTAATGTGTTTTTGGAAAAAGTAATCGTGATATCCTTTATTTCACCATCAATTGTTTTTCCTAAAACCTTTAATGCATTTTGACTTTGGTTCCCAAATGCATCTAGTGCAAATACGTTGATCTCATATAATGTATTCGGCTGTAATCCATCAATTTGTAATGTAAGCGGATTAGGAATCGGGTCTTTATAAAATTCCGAGAATGCAAGGAATTCTTTCACTTTTTGTCCTTTCGACGAATCGGTGATTTCTACCTTATAATCATGAACCAGCAAGTCATCCTTCGCTTGAGTAAACATAACGGCAAGGCTTGTTGGTGTTGTGAGTTCGTGATTAATTGAAATTAACGCATCCTTTGTGAAAAATGGAGCCTTTTTATCTCGATCTTCTGTATAGATAAATTCATTTTTGTTAGCAGGTAAGGTGATTTCAAAAGGTTCAGCTGTCCAATTATTGTTATGAATATCCCGTCGCTTGAGTAATACCTTGTTATTGTACACTTCAACAATGAGTGCCTGGTTAAGGATGTCCGCTCCCTCCGGCACTTCCCCTTGTATTCTTCCAGCATCGAGCCACAAATAAGCACCCGTGGAGGTTCCGATGGATGTAAAGTCCTTTTGATGGATGATTTTAGGGTCATCTAATGGATAGTGGGTGTGACCAGAAAATGAAATCACCTGTGGATAGGCGGCCAATGTATTGTAGAATAAATCCCTATTTTCTGCAAAGCCCCATTCACTTCCATAGACCGTTCCGATTATCGGCTGATGATGGAACACAAAAATCGGTTTGTTCGGATCATCCTGGGCTGCATGCTTTAACTGTTCGGCTAACCAATTAATTTGGGTTACTGAAAAAGTACCTTCTGTTAGACCATCTTCTGTTCCAAGGATGATAAGATGATAACCTTTAATTACTTTGTGAAAGTAAATGGATTCCATCCCTGACCTTTCCAGGAATCGTTTTTGAGCTTCTGAAACCGAAAGCCCATTCCAATAATCATGGTTTCCGATGGCAATTAAGGAAACTGCATGTTTTTGTTTTTTTGCATTAAAAGTTGAGAAAAACTTATCATATTCTTCCGTGTAACCATTATCAGTTAAATCTCCTACTACCACAAATGCATCCTGCTTTGGGACTAGTAGATTTAATTGATCTAATGTTGTTTTAAATTTTTCTAATGTTTGATTACTGTTTTTATTCATATGTACATCACTAATGACTGGAAATACAAGCTTCGGCTTGACTTTTTTGGATTCAATGATGGAAGAGTTAGACGCAGCACTCACAGGCAGGCTCGTCAATGAGCCTACTAAAGTTGCCCCCATCGCAGCTCCAACAACCAACGTAGTTTTCTGCAAAAAGGCACGTCGATCCATTCCCTCACTTAATACATTCTGAGTTTTTAAGGCTTCATCTTTTACCTTGATATCTTTCATTTTTCCTAATCCCTCCTGAATAACTAATAATAGATTCTGATATTCTACTCTTTGAAGATTACTAAAAAATCATTTAGCCGATGTTAAAGAGCCGTATAATTAATGTAAATTTTATTGCAACTTTTGAACTAATTAATATTTATCTACTATTCTCTTGTATGATGAGAGATTTTCTAGTTCATATTTTGTTTTGGTTAAAATGGTATCCCCTGCTGCCAAACACCGTGGTCTAACTTTCTGGCCTTGGACATACCGCAGCCAAGATTTATTCATTAACGCTTATTTACTTGGAACGAACGGTTTAACAACCGACTATAATCATTGGGCTTCTGCTTGGGCCTCTAGCATATCTCCGACACAAACCGAGTATCAGCTTGCAGTAGGGGAAAGTAAGGAATTAACGGCACAGATCGAAACCTTGATCGTCAAATGATAGAGATTACTCCTGACATTATATTGATTGATGGACAGGATCTAGTGACAGTGGATGGAAATGTAGTGAACACCCAACGTGAAGGTACAATTCATGCGATGTTGCGTTATACCCAAACCTTAGCTGAAGGAAAATCATACGATCTTTATACACAGCCAATTACCATCCAAATGACCGATCAAACAGCTCCTGAAACGACAGTAAGCCCGGTAGAGGACAGATGGTATAATACAAATGTGGTATTAACACTTGAAGCTTCAGACTCTCAATCCGGTGTTGCTAAAACAGAATATAAAGTCAATGCTGGAGACTGGTTAACGTACAACAAGGAGATTAAAATCAGTGAGGAAGGAAACCATAAGGTTCAATATAGAAGCATTGATCATGCAGGCAATGTAGAAGAAACGAAATCAGTCGATGTAAAAATCGATAAATCAGGACCAGCCCTACACGTTTCTTTTAATCCATCCGTTATCACTAGTCGAAATCATGAGTTAGTTCCAATATCAGCTTTGGTAGAAGCAAATGATTCTTTATCTGGTGTTGCTTCCTTTGAACTGGTATCCATTACTAGTAATCAACCTGTAGACGGAAAAGGGGATGGCAATACGGCTCAGGATATACAAGAAGCCGAATTGGGTACACCTGATACAGAATTTTTAGTACGCGCAGAAAGAAGTGGAGTAGGAGATCGGCTTTATACGATAACTTTATAATGGAAACTCATTCACTTCTTCTAAAAATATAATAGTAAAACACGATCATTCAAAAAAATAAACGAGCAGGGATGAGATGATTGATTTATTTAGATCCTTTTTTTATACTCCAATAAAAAAATGGATTAACATTCTTTTAAGTGTATGAGCATACAGGGCAAATCTTTCTCAATTTCACTAAACTCTAATATTAAGAGTTTTTGTAAAATAATCTTAACGTTAAATTTACAAGTTATTATAATCAACTTAACAATTTCGTTTTAGAATGTTGTTTGTAAGAAAAATTAAGACATTCAACTAGGGGGAAACAACATTGTTAAACAAAAAGAAGTTTACTAGAAAGCTAATACCAGTAGCAGTTCTTTCAACAGTGGCATTTGGAAGTTTACTAGGCACTATTTCACCTGCCAAAGCGGAACAGCCTGCTGAAAATAAAGCAGAAATCAAGAATGTCATTGTCTTAATTGGTGATGGTATGGGAGTATCATATACATCAGCTTATCGTTACTTAAAAAATGATCCTTCTACTAAAATCGCTGAAAAATCAGCATTTGATCAATACCTTGTTGGACAGCAAATGACATATCCGGAAGACCCTGCACAAAATGTAACGGATTCTGCATCTGCTGCTACAGCGATGTCAGCAGGAATTAAAACATACAACGCTGCAATAGCAGTAGATAATGATGGTTCGGAAGTTAAAACAGTCCTTGAAGCGGCAAAAGAACAAGGAAAAGCAACAGGACTTGTTGCAACATCAGAGATTACACATGCAACTCCTGCTTCTTTTGGATCACATGACCATAGCCGTAAAAACATGAACTCGATTGCAGATGACTACTATGATGAAATGGTAAATGGAGAGCATAAAGTCGATGTTATGCTTGGAGGAGGCGTAAGCAATTTCGTTCGTAATGACCGTAACTTAACAGAAGAATTCAAAAAAGATGGATACAGCTATGTAACAAATAAAGAAGAATTATTAAAAGATACGAATCAACAAGTACTTGGTTTATTCGCACCAGGTGGACTTCCAAAGATGATTGACCGTCCAGCTGAAACTCCTTCGCTTGAAGAAATGACAAACGCTGCAATTTCTCGTTTAAGTCAAGATAAAGATGGTTTCTTTCTAATGATCGAAGGAAGCCAAGTGGATTGGGCAGGACATGACAACGATATTGTCGGTGCCATGAGTGAAATGGAAGATTTTGAAAAGGCATATAAAGCAGCCATTGAGTTTGCCAAAAAGGACAAGCATACGCTAGTGGTTGCAACAGCTGACCATTCTACTGGAGGATATTCAATCGGTGCGGATGGTATCTATAACTGGTTCGCCGAGCCAATCAAAGCTGCAAAGCGTACACCTGACTTCATGGCAGCGGAAATCGCTAAAGGTGCAGGTGTTGAAGAAACATTGAAAAAGTATATTGATCAAAATATTCTTGCATTAACATCAGAAGAAATCCAATCTGTTGAGGCTGCGGCGGCTACAAAGAAAGTTCTGGATATTGACAATGCAATAGAAAATATCTTTAATAAGCGTTCACACACTGGCTGGACAACAGGCGGACATACAGGTGAAGACGTTCCTGTCTATGCATTTGGACCTTCAAGTGAAAAATTTGCCGGACAAATTGATAATACTGATATTGCGAAAAAAGTCTTCGATGTTTTAAAATATGACATCAAAATCGAAGATAAATAAGAGATTACAAGCTAAATATCCCGTTGCTACACTTCATGGCAACGGGAACTTTTTTTGAAGATAAAATCATAAGGAGGAAAACATCATGAAGCAATCTCTTAATCTCCTATTAGTAACCTTATTGCTTGTTGGTTGTTCAGCAAATGCTGCTACTGTAAATAATGAAAAAAATACCGTTGTTAACACAAAAGCAGAAGAGGCTTTAAAAGAAACAAACAAGTCTGAGAATCAGGAAACGAATGAGAAGTATCAGCCTAATCCACAAGTAACGGATGATCAGTCTTTACTTAAAGTTGGCCAAACCTATTCCGATTCAAAAGGTGAAGCCACTTTAAAAGCCATTAATCAAGTTAACCAAACATATAAAGTGGGACCAATCGAATTGACAGTAAAAGAGATGAAAATGATTCACTTGAGACCGGATTATAGTATGATTGATTATTTTCATGTGCTAACTCATGATGAGGAATTTGATTTTGTTAAAGTTTTCGTTGAGATCAAAAACACCTCTTCTGAGAAAGTCAATTTTGCACCAATCGCGCTTCTTAAAACTAACTCAGGTGAAACATTTGATTGGGAAAAAGATATTTACCTTGAAGAATTAAACGGTGAAATTGCTGGGAATAGTACAAAGTCAGGTAACCTTGGCTTTATTGTCAATGCATCAGAGAGTGGAACGCATAATGGTGGAGCTGCAAAAAACATTGAGTGGATTGAAATAACTACAAGTGATGTTTTTGGTAAAGAAGAAAAGAAAATCAACGAATCGGAAAAGATTAAAATTGAATTTTAACCTCCCGTTGCAAGATCAGAGAGGTTTAGAGTTGAATAAGACGACATAAAAAAGATGATTTCATCATATCAACGTCAATCAAAGGATAAATAGGTGAAATCATGTTTCGCAAGGTTGGCAGAAGATTCATCTGGTTTCTGATTGGAAGTACGAATCTGTACTACCTTTATTGATATGCCCCGTTTAAGGGTGGCCTCATATCATTTCCGGGTATTCTTCAATCCAAAAGAGTACCCAATTTTAAAGATCGTAATCAAAATAAAAGAGTCGGTAGTATTCGAGTTACTTAGAGATTTCTAGCTCATCACTGTGTACATTTAGTTGCTCAAATCTTCATTTGTCTTGCACAATATTTAATACCGTGAAAAAACATATGTGGT
>JAPSKD010000079.1 GCA_031177865.1 Bacillus sp. (in: firmicutes)
CTAAATCAACGGAAGAGATCCATTCACCACCGCTCTTAATTAAATCCTTTGTACGGTCAACTATTTTTACAAAGCCTTCTTCGTCAATCGTTACAACATCACCAGTATGGAGCCAGCTGTCACGGAAGGCATCTTGTGTTCTCTCATCAATCAAAAGCGTTTTCAAACCGTGGTATTCTTTTGTCCTATAAAATATTCGAGATGTTTTTGACAATTCCTCTAGTAAGAACAGAAAAATCTCCTGCTATTTAAGCAAGAGATCCTTTTTCAGAGAAAATTTGATTTAATATTTTTATTTTTTCTTCCGTATACGCTTCAAAGCTTTCGTTATATGTTTTAGGGTCTTTAGGATTAGCAAACTGAGTAATTTTTCCTGTTTGCGGGTCAATAAATTTGCTGGAAGCTCCGCAGCCAAGCCCGATGATCGTCTGCTGCTCCTCCATAATCATGATATTATAAATGCTTTCTTGATTTGGGAACGCATAGCCGACATTCTCAAGATTACCAAGAATATTTTTTTGACGATAGAGATAATAGGGAACATAGCCGTGACTTTCTGTCCACTCTGTTGCTAGATTCATCATTTGTTCCACTTCATCACGGCCTGCAACTTTATACTTATCCTTGTTTTTCGTCATTTCTGAAGCACGTTTAAACGATAAAGTATGCACGGTTAGGGACTCTGGCATTAGCTTTTCTGTTTCAGCAAGTGAATGTGTAAATTCAGCCATCCCCTCACCTGGCAGACCAATAATGAGATCCATATTGATATTGTTCATGCCCATTTCTCTCGCTAAATGATACTTATCAATGGTTTCTTTAACACTGTGATGGCGCCCAATTGCCTTTAATGTTTCTTGTGTATAGGATTGAGGATTTATACTAATTCTGTCTATTTTCCATTTCTTTAATACCTCTAATTTTTCAGGGGTAATGGTATCCGGACGGCCAGCCTCGACAGTTATTTCACGTATATTCTCAACGTCTGGGAATGACTCATACATTTCTTCATAAAGCATATCCATTTCTTCTGCCGTAATACTCGTCGGGGTACCCCCGCCATAGTAAACCGTTGTAATCCGTATGCCCTTTTCCTTTAGCCATTCTCCAATTTTCTTTATCTCATAGTGCAGACCACCTAAGAAGGAATCTACGGATCCTTGTCTGCCGTTTATTGCATAGGCAGGGAATGTACAGTAGGCACATTTTGTTGGACAAAATGGAATCCCAATATAAATGCTGACTTCCTTCTGCAGGTCATAAAGGTCAGGAACTATAGCAAGCTGTCTGTCGACAATATGCTGCATGAGCTTGATTTTTTCATCTGTAATCAGATAATCATCCTTCAATTGCTGGTGGGCAAGTTCTTTGCGCACACCCTCTTGGACTTTACGATGTAAAAGCTTTGTCGGTCTGACCCCAGTTAAGATTCCCCACTTTTGAGTAATGCCTGTCCAGTTCTGCAAAACCGTCAAATAAACATGAGCAACAGCATTTTTTACCTGCTTAAAATATTCCTTATCCGTTTGAAAGGGCTGTACTGCCTTTTGATATTCTGTTGAAAAGGTTTTCCCCTCTGAATCAAGTAATTCAGCTGAAACCTGAATGTGTTTATCATCATTTATAATAAATTTTATAGTTAAATCTGCCTCATCGTCTAAAACCTTCACAATCTCTGTTTCTTCAAAAAACAAGTTTGCAATCAGCGTTAATTGACGATCGAATCTTGTATCCTCTAACCCAATAATCGAAATTCTCATTAGAATCACTCTTTCAAAATAGCTGTATTCGTAAAGATTGTTATGAAAATCTTAAAGCCAATTTTAACATGGAAATAGTTATTTTGACCTTTTGAATTATAGTTTGCTGGCTCTTTCTTATAAAATATATGTGATTTTCTACGGAAACTTTAGCCACAATCTTTATATTTTGTTTCAAAAAACACAAAGCCTAAGAAAAGAGCTTCAAATAAACTTCTTTAAGTGTACATAATCGCCAAAATAAGGTCAATATAGTGGAAATCATTCACAAACCTAAAAGACATCACCGTACGTGACGATGATGTCTACTAGCTTATTTTTTTATAATATTCATTTTTCTTAAAAACTCAATTGGCTGTTGTTTTCTGAAGTGTTCTTTAACCATATAGGCGACACCATTCTCATTTTTCGATCTAGTCACCCAGTCTGCTGCTCTTTTCACTTCAAATTCAGCATTCCACATGGCCACTCCTAACCCTGCCGCCTCAATCGCTGGGATGTCATCCAACCCTTCGCCAATCACGACCATTTCCTTAAGCTGGATACCAAGATGGCTGCCAAGGAAAGCTAAACCCTTTAACTTTGAAACACCTGCTGGGACGATATCTAATCGTAAACGATCTAGTTGAATGGTTTCAATTTCTGTAAACATCTTTTCAATCGCCTTTTTTGAATCCTGAAGATCACTTTCCTCTTCAAAATAAACCTCAATTTTCGGTGGATTCACCGGTTGATCATGTAAGTACTCACTTAACGACGAAACAAATTGCTGAGAATAAAAAACAGGATCACCTGATGTAAATACAGTTTTAACTAACAAACTGTTATTTAATTTCAACCTATTTGCTAAAGAATATTGTTCATGTACCAGCCTGATTTGACACGGCATACCTTCTAGGAAACGAACGGTATCATAAGTAATATTCTCGTTAATTCTTTCGACGTAATTTTGTTTATCTTGGATATTCGCAATAACAGCACCTTGATGCGTAATTAACGGGTTTTTTATTTTTAATGCCCTTGCAACCTTCTTGGCTGAGGGAAAACTTCTCGAAGTCATAAGTGTTACATAAATTCCTTTTTGCTGAACATACTCAATGGCTTCCTTTGTTGACTTATGAATTTTCCCGTTGCTTTGTAATAGAGTTCCATCAATATTTAATGCAAGCAAACGATAAATCATAACGCTGCCCCCTGTTCTTGGTGAAGTTACCCTTATAACACTTTTATGATTTTTCACGCAAAGATAGAACAAGTGCAGTAGAAAAGAAAAAACTTCCGGAAAAACCGAAAGCTTTTTGTTACGCGATTATAAATTTCCGTATAGTTCCTCTAAAGGCTTCATAATTAGTTGATTTAACTCCCCAATAATCATGCTCATTCGCTGTTCTGCCTGCATGAGGCGTGCTATTTTTTCATTTTGTTGTACTACGCCCACCGTTGCTTGTGCCTGCTGGACTTCCTGCTCTGAAATCTCTTGCCCCATCATTTGTTTTTGTTGTAAATTCATTTGAATTTGACGGAATTGATCAAACATATTCTTTGCTGTTGGGTCTGCATTTACTTCATGATACATTTGCTGTAATTGTTTATATTCATCGCTTTGACGAATCGCTTTTTCTAATGCATAAGCTGCATCGTATAAATTAACGGACATTCATTCCACTCCTCATAAGAAAAATAATCCTAATAACTATAACAAACTATGTTGGTAAATGCGAGGATGTTCAACT
Source organism: Bacillus sp. (in: firmicutes) (assembly GCA_031177865.1). Lineage (GTDB taxonomy): Bacteria > Bacillota > Bacilli > Bacillales > Cytobacillaceae > Neobacillus. The sequence continues at coordinate 3,494 of JAPSKD010000079.1, forward strand.
GATGCGCAATTAAGTATCACCAACCATTGGGCGATAACATACGATACCATATCTACGAATGCCTATTTTTAACATATAATCTGCCTATAAATGAGGAGTGACTATGCCCCCTATTACAATTGTTCCTATAGAAGCAGGTAACAAGACCGACATGTTTGCTCAGATGTCCTCACAACTGTTCAAACTACTGAGGCTTGAAAAACACCAAATCAAGATCTCTATAGGAAAGAAAATGGTGAAAGTAACTATACAAACTGTCGAGATGACACCTACCGAGATTCATTTCCCTGAAAATCTATTTCACCATTTTTGTTTACCGATTCAACCATATAAATTTCATGCTATATATATAAAAGAAATTGAATCACTTTTTTTAGGTCCAATCATTGGGTTGGTAACAGATTTTAAAAATAAAGGAAATGATGAACCCCATTTTCGTTCGATCCATAACTTTTGTGAAGAACTTCATCATGGGGTAACAGATAATGGTGGATTTCTATATGTATTTTCTTATCCAAACTTTTCTGTTCAAGGATATTATTTTGACGCTGGGATATGGAAGCCTGCAGGACTCCCTCTGCCAGATGTTATTTATAATCGTATCCACTCCCGGAGGTTGGAATTTGGTAAGGAGTATCAATTATTTCGCCAAATGCTTGCAGAGTTATGTATTCCTATTTTTAATGATCGCTTTCTTTCAAAATGGGAGGTTCATGAGCACTTAATCCATGAAAACCATCTTCATTCTTATATACCAGATACAAATATTTTCACAAAAGATAATCTGACTGCTTTTGCAGAAAAGTATGAAACCATTTTTATTAAACCTGTACATGGAAGTCAGGGTAGAAATATTTTTAAACTACAAAAAGAAAACAATCATTTTTCATTAGAATCTTCTGTCACAACACCACTTGAAAATATTCAAACAATCCTTTCCTTTGAGGAGATATATCGGCTTCTAAGACCTTTGTTGAACAATCGAATCTACATTATCCAACAAGGAATCCCCCTACTTACCTATCAATCTAGAGGAATGGATTATAGAGTATTATGTCATAAAAATCATCAAAACAACTGGGATGTTACCTCAGTAGTTGCCCGGATTTCGGCAGAAAATGAGTTTGTATCGAATATTGCCAGGGGCGGGGAAATCATGACTCCAATAAATGCTCTAAAAGAGAACATGAGCATTAGCGATGCGAAATGGGTCATTGATCAAATGAAAGATTTAGCCATCGAAACGTCCTTGATTATTGAAAGAAAAACGTCTGGAATCACTGGAGAACTCGGAATCGATATTGGAATTGACCGGGATAGAAGACCTTGGATAATTGAAGTGAATTCAAAGCCATCGAAAAACTTTGAAGATGGCCAAATGAAAATAAGACCATCTGCCAAAGCGATTATTCAGTTTTGTACAAAGCTTGCATTAGATACAACCTCAGAAATGGAGGATTCATAGATGATAACCTTTGGAATTATGACCTTAAACATAGAGAGTGAAGCAGCGTATATTGATGAAATAGCTGCACGCAGTCATTCCTGCGGCTTGGAGTGTTTTCACTTTCTTCCCTCTTCTATTAATCCACATACCAAACAAGTCCAAGGGAGACGCTTTTGTGCAGCGGAACAGAGTTGGGTTAATGACGAATTTCTAATTCCCTCCCTCATCTATGATCGCTGTTTTTACGGAGATGATGAACATTCAAAGCAGTGTATCCCGATTGTTTCTTGGTTAAAAAGCAGAGATGATATTACTTTTTTGGGCTTTGGATTGCCTAATAAACTAGAATTATATGAAACATTATCCACCTCTCGATTGGCACCTTATTTACCCCATTCACAGGCAATTAAAGATTGCTCAGAAGTAATATCTGCCTTAACCAAACAAAAAAAAATTATTATAAAACCGATCAATGGATCTCAAGGTTACGGAATCTATTATTTAAAGAAAAACGATAAAACCATCCATGTTAAAACCGAAAAGAATAAGAAAATTATCTCTAGAATTTTCCCAAATGAAACCAAACTGTTTCAATGGCTGCAGCCCCTGATAAACTTTCGTCCATACCTCCTTCAGCCCTACCTTGAATTATCGAATACTGCATCAAAGCCTTTTGATATTAGAATTCTGCTGCAAAAGGATGAACAGGGGGTCTGGGTAGAACGTGGAAAGGGAATTCGAATAGGAAATACAGGAGGTATTCTTTCAAACTTAAGTGCCGGAGGCTCAGTGATGGACTTTACTACCTGGTCCTGCGCATTACCACAAATTAGAAAAGAATATATTTGTTCGGAGTTAAATTTTATAATAACCAATCTCCCTCCTATTCTTGAAAAAGAAATTTCACCGTTATTCGAAATTGGAATTGATATCGGAGTGGCGAAGAATGGTGCCCTTTGGATTCTCGATGTGAATTCAAAGCCAGGAAGAAAAGTAATGTTAAAAACAGAGCCAGATTTAAAAGAAACCTTACTCCTTGCACCACTTCTTTATGGAAAATACCTTATTCAATCAGAAGATAAAGAAAGGAAGAGCCACTATGAGAAAACGCTATACCATTGAAATAGCTGATAACAGCCAATTAGTTGTATATTGTCCTCAAGAGCTCTTGCAGGATAAGGTTATTAAAAAAATTGCATTTGGATCAAAAGCAATCGAAGTTGACTTTAGACCTCATCCTAAAAAAAACAATTCCATTCTGATCAGCAATGAGGTAAAAAAACAATTACTCTTTCTTGATTTTTCAATAAAATTGCATGTATTTGTTGAAAATCATGTTCTTAATTTGGGGCCGCTAGTTGGAATATTTACAGCAGGTTTCACCCCATTCCCCCACCGCCCGATTGGTGACAGAACTAACTTTTTCTCGAAGTTATTATCGGTAAAAACTAACGTGGGGGCGATTCCATTTGTTTTTGGAGAACAGCATATCAATTGGGATACAGGGACAATAAGCGGGTACTTTTATCACGATCACAGTTGGCAGAGTATTGAGGTTCCCTTTCCACACGTTATTTATGACCGGCTGCCGAATCGAAAAAGTGAAAGAAACCCCAAACTAGCAAAAGTGAAAGAAACTTTACAAAGGGACTATCTTATTCCATGGTATAATCCCGGTTTTTTCAGCAAGCTCGATATTTATGAGAGATTACAGCAGGACCATTCAGTCTCTAGATACCTCCCAGAAACACACCCATTTACTTCCTTTTCAATGATTGAAGACATGCTATCCAAATATGGTCATATCTATTTAAAACCAATAAATGGAAGCTTAGGATTAGGTGTACATCAAATTCTGTATGATAAAATCCATGACGAATATTACTGTCGCTATCAAGACCGTGAGGGTGTGAATCGTCTACGGAAGTTCTCGTCCTTAGAAGGAATGTTTAAAACCGTTTTCAGAAACCGTAATCTAGACAAAATGATAGTTCAACAAGGCATTCAATTACTTCGGCATGAACAGCGGCCAATTGATTTTCGTATACACACAAATAAAGATGATAAGGGTGTATGGCATGTCACAGCATTGGCTGCAAAAATAGCAGGACTTGGCAGTGTAACTACCCATGCCCGAAGTGGCGGGAAAATCAAAACACTTTCTGAAATCTTCCAACCGGACCAATGTAATCTTTTTAAAGAAAAGCTGGTAAATGCTGCACTCTTGTTAAGTAAAGCAATAGCAAACAACATGGAAGGCATTATTGCCGAGATTGGTTTTGATTTAGGAATTGATAAACACGGTGATGTTTGGTTATTTGAAGCCAATTCCAAGCCAGGGAGATCGATATTCAATCACCCAGAGTTAAAGGATGTTGATCAACTTACTTGTAAATTATCGATGGCGTTTGCAGTTTTTTTGACTGAACAATCTATCTTGCACCCCGAGGAAGTTATCAAATGGTAGTAATCAATCCATGGAGCAAAAGAAAAACTCCCGTTATTGGAATTTTGACTGCACGGAAGCAGGATGGCTCGATTGCTGGGAATGGCACACTTTTTATTGAATTGCAAAAAAAGCTTATTTCACTTAATGGAATAAGCTTTATCTTTACGCTGGATGGTGTTCATCAAGAAGCCATTGATGGATTCATTTTTAATCCAGAAAGAAATGGATGGGAAAGAATCACCTCTCCTTTTCCTGATCTCGTCTATAATCGTATACCCTTTCGAAGGTCAGAAGAAGAACTAAAAAGCAGCATGTTCCTTGCAAACTTGAAAGAAAAAAATATTCCCTTTTTCAATCCCGGATTTATTGATAAATCTGAGCTTTATCACCTCTTTAAGAATCATCCCTTTCTTCATACCTTTTTACCATCAACCATACCAGCCAATCATAAACAAACTCTTTCTGCCTTTTTATCTCGATACCAATCCATTTACTTAAAACCTTCTCAGTCAGCCAGAGGGCATGGGATTTTTAAATTAGAACTAGATACTCAGAAAAATGTACATGTAAAGGGATTAAAAGAAAATCATGTATTCGTATCATTTGATCTTTTTTGGGAAGAGTGGGAAAGCAAACTGTTGGAGAAAAACTATTTGGCTCAAGAGGAAATAAAGTCAGCCCTTTATGAAGGAAAAAGATTCGATTTTCGTATCCTAGCACATGCCGAAAAAAATCATTATAAAGTTACAGGAATCGGAATCAGACAATCCCAAAAGCAGGATATCACTACTCATATTCCTTCAGGGGGAAAACTTTTGCCATATGAGCTATTACAGAACGAGGAATACGATCTCTTTATTGAAGCGGTTGTCCAACATATTGGTGCCTCACTATCCGAAACGTTTGGCTTTTTCGGTGAATTCTCAATTGATATGGGGATTAGTCAATCGGGGCAGTACTATATTTACGAAGTGAACTCAAAACCGATGAGCTTTGATGAAACCGACATAGAAGAAAGAAAAATTGAACACTTATGCCAGCTGTTCCTGCAGCTAACCGGCAAAAAAAAGGACTGAAAACTTTTACTGGATTGTATTCATTTTTTCCCGTAAGCTAGTAGTAATCACTAGTAAGTAAGGGAGATGTTACCGTTGCTGACACACTTTCAATTTAAGCCTTTATTTGAAAATAAGAATATTCCAGGTTGGAATTTTTCCTTTTACTATAAAAAACAAAGATACTCAGGTACCTATCACCAAACCGGAAAAATTGAATGGACAGCGAATACTCCCGAACAGGATGATATTGAAACATTAACCAGCCAAATCCATGAGCTAATGCTATTCCATGTTTACGAATAAACACTGGACCGAATGAAATATCCCCCTTTTCGCAAACTAAAAGAAAATAGGAAAGGGATTGGTCATTGTGGAAGAAGAAAAAAATGTTCAAGCAAAAACAGATTTGCAGTATGAAGGTAAAGATAAAGTCTATTTAGATATTGACAGAATTATAAATGAAGGATTATCAGGCGGCTCAGTCCATTCGCGACACGATACCACCAATATTGAAGAAGCAAGAAATCTGACAGAAGAAGAACCCCCATCTAAAATAAATGAATAGAGCAAAAAAAGGCTGACACGTTGACACCTTAACGAGTCAGCCTTTTATAATTAATGCAGGATTAATGTTATAATTAGTGCATTATTCTAAAAACATTAAAAATGGAGAAGTTAATCTTGTTAAAAAATCTCATGTCCTTATACGCAAATTCAATATTATATACTGAACAGCCGCAACATACATCCGATCAATTTTACATATTTTTTGACGAATCTCAAAAAAACTGGCTTGCCATTCCGAAATCAAATTTAACGGAAAAAGAGCTCAATCTTCTTCAAGTTCTATATGAACAAGTGAAAATTCCTTCGAAGCCATTAACCACACTATCGCGAAAATGGCATGATTTTCTACTATTAAATGGGCCCATGCCCTCACTAAGTAACGACAGTAATTTTCGATTCATTCAGTTCCATATTAAAGGTCTTGGGGTTGACCCAACAGAAATTGAGCCCGCAATAAAAGGCTTTTTTTCTGATGAAATACAAATTATTTGGGAAGATGACCATAATGGGATCGTCATTGAAGAAAGAAGACAATTGTCCCTCACCGAAAGTGAATTGACTTCCATGGCAGATACGTTAGAAAGTGATTTTTATGTAAAGATATCTTTTTATTTCGGGAAAGTTTACCCGTTCTCCAATCATTTACGTACCCACTTTCTACAAGAAAAAGAGTATTTTGAATTCGCAAAAGAAAATCTTGACCGTACCAATATTCTTACCTTTGAAAAAATTTTTCCAGCTTTTGTGGCATTCAATCTGCCTGAATACATGAAAGAAAAGATTAAAATGGAGCTTTCCTCTGTTTTCTCGGAAGATCCTGAGTTATATACGACAATCAAAGTCTTCCTTGAAAATAATCTGAATGCTAGTTTAACGGCTAAAAAATTATATATCCATCGAAATACACTACAGTACCGGATTGATAAATTCATTGATAAAACAGGAGTACAATTAAAGGACTTTTACGGAGCTTTTACCGTCTTTTTAGCGTGCCTGCTTTATGAAGAAAGGAAATAGAAATTTGGATAGGACACAATGCACAAATTTCACTTTAGGAACTTTGTGCATTGTGTCCATACTGTTTGTAAACCTTTTCATGTACACTTAAGTTAATCAAAACAGGGAGGGTTTACACAATGGCTGAATTAAAATTAGATCACATTTATAAAATTTATGACAATAAAGTAACAGCGGTTACAGACTTTAATCTACATATCCAAGATAAGGAGTTTATCGTATTTGTAGGTCCATCTGGCTGCGGTAAATCAACAACATTACGTATGGTCGCTGGTCTTGAAGAAATTTCACAAGGTGACTTTTATATCGACGGAAAAAGAGTGAACGATGTAGCTCCTAAAGATCGTGATATCGCAATGGTATTCCAAAACTATGCCCTATATCCGCATATGACAGTTTATGATAATATGGCTTTCGGTCTTAAACTTCGTAAATTTCCAAAGGATGAAATTGAACGTCGTGTAAATGAAGCTGCAAAAATTCTTGGATTGGAAGCTTATTTAAAAAGAAAGCCTAAAGCATTATCCGGTGGTCAGCGTCAGCGTGTTGCATTAGGACGTGCGATTGTCCGTGACGCTAAGGTATTCTTAATGGACGAGCCTCTTTCAAACCTTGATGCGAAACTACGTGTAGCCATGCGTGCTGAAATTGCTAAGCTTCACCGTCGTTTAAATACAACGACTATTTATGTAACACATGACCAAACAGAAGCAATGACAATGGCTTCAAGACTTGTAGTTATGAAGGATGGAATTATCCAACAAGTTGGAACACCAAAAGAAGTATATGAAAAGCCTGAAAACGTATTCGTTGGCGGATTTATCGGTTCTCCTGCCATGAACTTCTTCAATGGAAGACTTGAAGATGGTAAGTTTGTAGCTGGCAAAACTTCTATCGCTGTTCCTGAAGGTAAGATGAAAGTTCTTCGTGAGCAAGGATATGTTGGAAAAGAAATTATCCTTGGTGTTCGTCCAGAAGATATCCATGATGAGCCTGTATTTATCGAAGCATCTGCTGGTACTAAAATTACCACAAATGTAGATGTAGCAGAATTAACTGGTGCTGAATTAATGGTATATTCTAGCATCGACGGTCAGGACTTCGTTGCCCGCCTTGATTCAAGAGCAGATATTCACCCTGGAGATACATTAGAACTAGCATTTGATTTAAATAAAGGTCATTTCTTTGACGCTGAAACTGAGTCCCGCATCCGCGTGGCTAATGAGTAGAAAAGCGGAAGCGCCTTGACTAGGGGCGACAGGCATAAGACGAGCCGGCGAGAAGGTTGCTCTTTACCTTCTTGACGGATTGGCTTATGACCCCGAGCCCCTAGGCGCTGTAGCTAGACAATTCTCAAAGAATTAAGGTCCCGCATTTGCGGGACCTTTTTTGGTATTGCTATTCTTTAATAAATATGACATCATCGTTATGACAGGATGGGCAAGTATAAAGGTGCGGGCATTTTTGCCCTGAATTCGTATCCGGAAAACCGTCCTCCATCTTCATTAAATCAATTTCCATGTACGGACTGTAATCATCAAAATAATCAATTAGTCTTCCGCTATCCAACATTTGTTCCCCACAATGCTTACATAATAGATACATTTCACGTAAACCATTACATATTGGGCATATTGACATTTCCATTCACCCTTTAAATTTTTTTATGAGGTTAGTTTGCGTTACTATGACTCCTCTATGTAACGGAATAAATTACCAAATAAATAATCGAATAAGCAGTCCATTTTTAATCATAATAAATATTACAAAGCAAGCAACAACATACAAAGCAAGCAACAACCTTACATCTATGGGTTACCAAGTGAAAAGGAAATCTCTTTTCACCAACTAAAGGGTCTAAAGCCGGTGCAAGTCCTAGGAAAAAGCGGACTTCAGCTTTTTCTCGGCTAACCCAGCCACACAAAAGAAAGTATGCTCCAATATCTAATAACTTATAAGATGGGTTAGGCCATGGTGGCAATGGTTAGCATAACCATAATGGTTCAATTCCATACTGACCCCAAAATTATTAAGAGGAGTGTTATTCAACTATGGCTAGTAACAACAACTCTAATCAACTTTTAGTACCAGGCGTTCAACAGGCACTTGATCAAATGAAGTTTGAAATTGCTCAAGAATTTGGTGTAAATCTTGGTGCAGATACAACTTCACGTGCTAACGGTTCTGTCGGAGGAGAAATCACTAAGCGTCTTGTTTCAATGGCAGAGCAACAACTTGGCGGATTCCAACGCTAATTTTAAGTAAAACACTGTAAAAAATTAAATAATATGGCTTAAGCCTCCTCCACTATCGGAGGGGGCTTTCATTTGGGTTAACAGTATACCTAGACCATGTTTTCAGGCTTAATCCACTCATCAAATTGTTCAGGGGTAACATAGCCTGTTTTTCCAGCTGCTTCTTTTAACGTGCAATTTTCTTTAAAAGCTAATTTTGCAATTTCAGCGGCTTTTTCATATCCAATATACGGATTTAGCGCCGTTACCAGCATCAAGGAACGTTCCACATGCTTTTTAATCACGTCTTTGTTGGCTTCTATTCCTTTAGCGCAATTTTCATTAAAGGAACGAATGCTATCTGTTAATAGTGTGATCGATTGAATTACATTATAGATAATCACTGGCTTAAAAACATTTAATTCAAAGTTTCCCTGGCTTGCTGCAAATCCAATCGTCGCATCATTACCAAAAATTTGGCATGCTACCATCGTCAATGCTTCACTTTGGGTTGGATTTACTTTACCCGGCATGATTGAACTCCCCGGCTCATTGGCAGGAATAATCAACTCCCCAATCCCACTCCTTGGTCCACTCGCTAGCCACCTTACATCATTGGCTATTTTCATTAAATCTGCAGCTAAAGCTTTTAAAGCACCATGTAAAAATACCATTTCATCATGACTTGTTAATGCATGAAATTTATTTGATGACGATTGAAATGGATATCCTGTATAGGCAGCAAGTTTTTTTGCTACCTTTTCACCAAATTGTGGATGAGCATTTATTCCAGTGCCGACAGCTGTACCGCCAATAGCCAAGTCCAGTACATACGAACTTGAGTCTTTTAACATTCTTTCATTTTTTTCTAGCATAGCTCTCCAACCGCTGATTTCTTGCCCAAGCGTGATGGGTGTTGCGTCCTGAAGATGTGTTCGCCCAATTTTGACGAGATTCATAAAAGCTTTTTCCTTTGTTAAAAGTGTGCCTTTCAATTCATTGAGCGCAAGAAATAAATTCTCCGTCATTTTTATGTACGCAGCAACATGCATAGCAGTTGGAAAGGTGTCATTAGAGCTTTGAGACATATTTACATCATCATTGGGATGAATCCTCTCAACACCTCCTTGACTGCGTAATAATTCATTCGCTCGATTTGCTATAACCTCATTTACATTCATATTGGTTTGTGTTCCACTTCCAGTCTGCCAGACAGCAAGCGGAAAATGCTCATCAAATTCTCCTTTAAGCGTTTGATCACAAACTGTCAGAATTGCGGTCATTTTTTCTTTCGACAGTTTACCTAAATCATGGTTAACCTCTGCTGCTGCTTTTTTTATTAAGGTTAAGGCATAAACCACTTCTAGAGGCATTTTTTCGGCGCCAATTTTAAAGTTTTCTGAGCTGCGTTGTGTTTGTGCACCCCAAAACTTATCAATTGGGACCTGAATCTCGCCAAGAGTATCTTTTTCCAATCTAAACTTTTCCATATATTCTCACCTCTCTATATCATTTTGTATCTATTCTTATCCTTATTCCCTTTTGCTAAAAAAAAATGCAGACATTTTGTCTGCATTTAATGTTTCACGATCATATAACCAATATAATATGAAAGAATTAAGAAACTGCCAATTACATTTACGATTGAAAAGTCTGTCATCTAAATTCCACCCCTTTGAATAATGAAAGAGCTTAATCATATATAAATTATCATTATAAGGGTTTTTTACATGTGATAAAAATAACAGTTTTTGAATAGAAAATTGAACATTTCGTGACAATCAGCCTGCAAGTCCCGCACTGCCTTTTTGGAGTTGATACATTTGATAGTATTTGCCCCCTAGAACCATCAGTTCTTCATGTGAACCGCGCTCAACAATGCTTCCACGGTCCAACACAAGGATTTGATCAGCATTGCGAATCGTTGATAACCTGTGCGCGATAATAAACGTCGTTCTACCTTTTTTCAAGACATCCATGGCTTCTTGGATAACAGCTTCGGTTTCAGTATCAATGCTTGATGTCGCTTCATCTAAAATTAAAATAGCTGGATTAAAAGCTAGGGCTCTAGCAAAGGAAATTAACTGGCGCTGTCCGCTGGATAAAGTACTCCCTTTTTCGATGACAGGTTCATCGTAACCATTTTCCAGGTTCTTAAAGACCTTGTCTGCTCCAACATCCTTTAATGCCTTTTCAACCATTTCTCTTGTTATCGATGGATCACTAAGACTCACATTTGAGAAAAGCGTACCCGTAAACAAATATGGATCCTGTAAGACAATACCCATATGATTACGAATCGTTTGACGTGGAATGCTGACAATGTCCTTGCCATCAATGAGAATTTTACCCTTTTGACAATCATAGAAACGGAACAGCAGGTTCATGATTGAGCTTTTTCCAGAACCAGTGTGTCCGACAAGGGCGACGGTCTGCCCTTGTTTAGCTTCAAAGTGAATATCTTTCAACACATACTCGCCATCTTTGTAACCAAATGACACATGATCGAATGTAACATTACCATCAAATCGCTCTATTCTTTGTGAACTTACATTCTCACCTGGTTCATCCATGAGTTTAAACACTCTTTCACCAGCCACTAAGGCCGTTTCCAAGTTGGCTAATTGATTAACAATCCCCTGTACTGGCTGAAAAAGACGATTAATATAATCCACAAAAGCATACAGCACACCTAGCGAAATAACCGAAGCAGGATTTAACGATAACCCGCCAAAATACCATATGAATGCAACAAACACGAGATTTCTTAGAACTCCCACTAAATTATGAGATGTTAAAGCATTTAAGCTTAATAATTTATTCTGATAAGTAAAATGTTCCGTATTAAGTTTTTCAAATTCCTTTTCTGTTTCCTTTTCTCTCCTAAATGCTTGAATTATGCTCATGCCGCCAATTGATTCATTAATGGTTGCATTGATATCACTTATTCGAGAACGAATAACATGATTGTATTTTGAAGCAAACTTCCGATATAATAACATCCACCCGTAAAGGATTGGCAATAGTATTAAACAAATAGCTGCAAGTTTCACATCCAAGATAAAAAGGGCAGCATATATACCTGTAATATAAATCGTACTGGTAAAAAATTGGGCTAGAACGGTCACATATAGTTCGCGGATTGCTTCAGTGTCATTGGTAATCCTAGCAACCACTTTTCCAGCGGGAAGATTATCAAAGTATTGGATTGGGAGCCGTTGGATCTGGCCAAATACATCCTCCCGCATTTTTTGAATGATTCGATTTGCTGACTTCTGAAGTAAGAAGCGCTGACCATATTGGAAAATCGCTGAAATTACTAATAAGCAAAAATAAATGACCAACAGCGTAATAATCCCCGGAATCTCCAACTCATAAAACGCCATCAATTCTTTCGTTGTTAGGACTTGTGCGTTATATTCCGCCTTTTCCGTACCCTTTTGAACCGTTAAAACACCTTCTTTATAGATTCTTTTCCCATCAAATTCAAGATTCCCTTCAATGATGACAAACCTTGACCCAACCTGCAAAATTCTTATTTCTTTCCCCTTTTGTTCACCGTTTGAAAAATTCTTTTCTTTTTTATAAAATTGCCCGTTATATTCTGCTGTGTTTTTCCCACTAGATGTTTCATACCAAACAGATTCAATCCCTAAAATATGTTGGTCGATAATATTTTTCGCAATGAATGGACCTGCTAAATCAGTAACAACGGAAATGGTCAGCATAAATAGTGCTGCAAAAATGATCTTTTTATAGTTTAATGCATACTGCGTTAATCGCCGGCCTGTATTCATGCTGTCACCTCTTCTTCTAAATTATTTTCCACTTGTTGACGTAAGAATTGTTCTTTATACCAGCCATCATTAGAAAGCAGTTGTTCATGAGTTCCTGCTTCAATTATTTTTCCATCATCGACAACGAGGATTTGGTCTGCATGCTCAACAGCTGACATTCGGTGAGTTGTGATAATCGTGGTTTTGTCATTTCTAATTTCACGAATATTATCAATAATTCTTTTTTCTGTTTTGGCATCAACAGCTGACAACGAATCGTCAAGGATCAAAATGTCAGGATTTTTTATTAACGCTCGAGCAATCGATAGTCTTTGTTTTTGACCGCCAGATAGTGCTACACCTTTTTCACCGACCAGTGTTTCTAATCCTTCTGGGAGGATTTCTAAATCCTTTCGTAATGCAGCTAAATCAATCGCTTTTTGCAATTCTTCATCTGTTGCTTCCGAATTCCCAAAAAGAATATTTTCTTTCACACTTTTTGAAAAAAGAACATGATCTTGAGGCACATAGCCAATCCATTGACGAACTTGACTTAGGGTCTGCTCTTGAAGAGGTACACCTGAGATAGAAAGTTCACCTGTTCCAAGAGGATATTGTCGTAGTAACTGTTTAATCAGTGTTGTTTTCCCGCTGCCTGTTTTTCCGACAATCCCCAACGTCTGCCCCTTGAGCAATTGAACAGAAACATTCGTTAAATTATCCTCCTTTGAAGATGGATAGCGAAACGTTACCTCTTTAAAATCAATTCTGTCCGCAGTTTCAACTGTAACTGGCTTTGAAGGATTCTCAACGGTTTCCTGAAAGGACAATGTTTCAATTACCCTGTCTAGGGACGCATTTCCTCGTTGCATGATATTAATTAATTCACCTATCGCAAACATCGGCCAAATTAACATTCCTAAATAGACATTAAAGGAAACAAGATCGCCTAAGGTTATTGCCTGGTTAAAAACTAAAAATGCACCATAACCAAGACCAATCATGTAGCTTATTCCAACAAGTATTTTTACTGTTGGATCAAATAACGAGTCAATCCTTGCTACTTTTATATTTTTGTGAAAGACATCTTCTGTTAGTTGGTGGAACCTTCTGCCATCTGCCTCTTCCTGAACATAGGCACGAATAACCCTTACACCCGCAACAGATTCTAATACCCGATCGTTTAATTCCCCAAATGCATCCTGTGCTTCCATAAAGCGCTTATGAATTCTATTTCCATAAATTTGCATGATATAAGCCATAATTGGCAATGGAAGGATTGCCGCAATGGTTAATTTCCAGCTAATCAAGATCCCCATCGTAATAATTAGGGTAAGCATCCAAACACTTGAATCGACAAGGGTCAATATCCCAAACCCTGCCGTTATCGAAATCGCCTTTAAATCATTTGTGGCTCTTGCCATTAGATCGCCAGTTCGATTTTTTTCATAAAATGTTGGCGACATTTTTAACAAGTGCTTCATAAAACGCGATCTTAACTTCCTTTCAACCAGAAAAGCTCCGCCGAATAATTTATACATCCAAACATAGGTAATTCCATATGAGAAAACCATTATGAAGATAAGATAGCCTAGATATTTTATGATTTTCCCATTATCCATTACGCCTAGATGAATATCATCGATTGCCATCCCGATTAATTTAGGCGGAACAACGTCTAGAATCCCAACCAGAATTAATAACGATATCGCAA
>JAPSKD010000439.1 GCA_031177865.1 Bacillus sp. (in: firmicutes)
GAGAAAAGGCAGCTAAAGATTTATGTTCCTAAAGATTTTAATCGTACTATGAACATTCAAATTGGATCAGGAACCTTGAATTTCTCTGGGCAATCAATGAAATTAAAAGATCTTACTTTAGATATTGGTTCTGGAGATGTTAAGATTGGTCATTTAGAAGTAATCGAATTTACCCATGATGGATCCTCAGGGAATGTAGAAATAGATACTTTGCTAACGAAAACAGGTACTTTTGACCTTAGCTCAGGAAACCTATATATTAACCACTATTCTGGAGCGCTTAATGCAGATGTTTCATCTGGAAGGTTCTCTGTGAAAATGGATCAACTTAATGATTCGATTAATATTGACCTTAGCTCAGGTGATGTAAAGCTCGATTTGCCTGATAACGCAGATTTCAAACTAAATGGCAAAGTCAGCAGTGGAAATATTTCGAGTGACTTCCCTTTAACAAGCAATGGAACGGATAATAAAAACATAGAAGGAACACATGGTTCCGGGAAAAATGAAATAAATGTCTCCGTTTCCAGCGGTGATCTTCAAATATTTTAAGAAAGTAAAGCGCGCTTGGATTTCGAAAATCCAGGCGCTTTTTACCTTGTAACCAAAATTGTCCAAATCTCATATCGTATAATGCCTTATGTGACTTGAATATGGAAGGAGCGTTATGATGTATTATTACCACTATCCTTACCCGCAGCAGCCCGCTAACCCTGGTTATCATTACCACTACCCAATAACCAGGCAATATCCACCGGTGAATGTAAATGTTTTCACGAAGTCCATTAAATCCTATCGGTTATTAATGGACCAGGGCAGTATCCTGTTGAACCGGTTAGGCGATGAAGATTTTGACGTTAAGTTAATGGCAGCTGCTCAACAGGGGAACAAAGTCGAAGTGGATAAGTTAATGAAAACGATTGGTCTAAGAGTACCTGTGGAGACAAAATATACACCAACCGGTGTGACCTTTGAACTTAAAACGCAACCAGATCCAAGCAGTCAAATGAGCTGTTGTACCTTAACCGTACACTTAAGATGGGGAAGCTAAAAGACCTTCAAGTGAAGGTCTCTTTTTAAAACATATTGGCTCTTCCCACATTCAAGATTGAGTCTGACCCTTATCTTCAAATAAAAATTTTTCTAATTTCTCAGCAGATAATGGTTTGCTATAGTAATAGCCTTGTCCAATTTGACAGGCATTCCGTGTTAAAAACCTAACCTGTTCTTCTGTTTCGATTCCTTCCGCGATGACAGTGAATTTTAAATTCACACCCATATCAATGATCGTTTTCACCATCATTCCCTGATTAGAATGATAGATAATATCGTCGACAAAGGATTTATCAATCTTAATTTTATCAATCGGAAGATGTTTCAAATAACTTAATGAGGAGTAGCCTGTCCCAAAATCATCTACCGATAATAGAACGCCTAGGCTCTTTAATTGATTTAGAATGATGGTGGAATTCTCAAGGTTTTGCATAAGACTTTCTGTAATTTCAAGTTCCAAATAATTCGCCTCTAGTCCAACTTCCTCAAGCATTTCCGAAATATATTGAATGATTTGCTCATCCTGAAATTGACGTACAGAAACGTTAACCGCAATAGGAAAATCACTGAAACCCGCATCTTTCCATGCTTTTCTCCGTTCACATGCCTCTTTTAATATCCATTTGCCCAGCGGAACAATGAGTCCAGTTTCTTCAGCTAATGGAATAAATTCAGACGGTGCAATATAACCATATTCAGGATGGTTCCAACGAATTAATGCTTCAACACCAACAATTTTCCCTGTAACTAAGTCAAACTGAGGTTGATAGTGGAGCGTCATTTGATTTTGCTCCATGGCTCTTCTTAACCAATTCTCTAACTTCATTTTCCAAGTCGAAATTCCACCCGAGATTATTGAGTAAAATTGATAGTTATTTTTCCCACGTTCTTTTGCTTGGTACATAGCTGTATCTGCATTTTTAATCAGTGTTTCTTCGTCGCTTCCATCGGTTGGATAAATACTGATACCGATACTTGGCGTGACATAAAACTCATCATTATTTACTTCAATTGGGTATGAAAATTCATTGAGAATGCGTTTAGCTACGTGTGAAGCATTTTCCTTGTTAACATCTTCAAGGACAATAATAAATTCATCCCCGCCCTGCCGTGAAACTAGTCCTTCATTTTGAACTGCTTTCTCTAATCTGACTGCTACTTTTTGAAGAATACGATCGCCAACTGAATGACCCTTTGTATCATTAATGATTTTAAAGCGGTCTAAATCTAAGAATATAACCGCGTGCATTTTATTCTCTTGTTGGTGTAAAACTTCATTAAGATGATTTCTAAACTGATTGCGATTTGGCAAACCAGTTAATGTATCATAATAGGCCATGAATTTTATCGTTTGCTCTGATTTCTTCCTTTGGGTAATATCTCTGCCCACTACCTGAACTGCGAACCGACCTTCGTAAAGAATAGATCTAGCCGCCATCTCAACATCAATACTTTCACCATCAATTCGCCTAACTTGGAATTCAAAACTATATCTCTCGTTTTCCACCTTATCAGTGGAGAATACTTTATTTTTAATTAAATCTGTGATTTGCGAAGGGACAAAATTCTTTGCTGATTGACCAATCAATTGCTCCTGACTTTCAGCACCTATTAATTTGCAGCCCGCTTCATTTATATATTCAATTTTTCCATCATAAACGACAGCAATAATATCAGGTGACATCTCTACTAAACTTTGGTAGAGGCCTTCGCTTTCTTTTCGATCTGTAATATCGAATAAAACACTACTAAAATCAACAAAATCTCCTTTTGAATCAAAGGTCGGTATCCCGCTATCCTGAATCCAGCGAACTTCACCATCGGGGCGAATAATACGATATTGGCTGGTGACATTTTCACCGATTGCAATTTTTCTTTCCCTTTCTTCTAAAACATACAAATCCTCTGGATAGATAACATCCTTCCAAAGGTAGGTGTTTTCGTAAAAATTTTCCAGCTTATAGCCATATAACTTTTCAATCCCAGGCGTAATTAATAGAGTGTCGTTCTTTAAATCATGTGACCATATGGCTACATCGAGAGTATCGAAGATATTTTTCATTTTTTGTTGACTTTTTTGAAGTTCTTTTGCCTTTTGATCAAACTCTTTTGTAAGAAGGAACAGGATGCAGAGTGCTACGATATGTATAGCGATGGTTACATACCCTGTTATTTTAATAGAATGAAAAAAATTAGGTAATAAAATATCAGCAGCCTCCAAAGAGACCAATAAACAAAAAATGAGGATTAACAAAAACCTATATAGATTTCCTTTTATTATCATGGTTGTCTCCCATTTTAATATTGTGATAATTTTAAAA
>JAPSKD010000440.1 GCA_031177865.1 Bacillus sp. (in: firmicutes)
GAACATTTTATAGAACTGTTTTCAGACGAACGGTTTTATCGGGCACTAAGAAATACACTTGGTATGAGTGTTCTTGGCTTAACGGTAGGTTTTGTAATGCCGATTATTTTTGCAGTCATGTTAAATGAAGTACGGTTATCTATATTTAAACGAACAGTCCAAACCATTACTTATTTGCCGCACTTCGTCTCTTGGGTTGTAGTGGCTGGCATAGTGACAAAAATGCTCTCAACGGATGGTGGAGTTATTAATGAAATGTTAGTAAGTTTTGGTCTCCTTGATAAACCTACCCAATTTATGGCGGAAGGTTCATATTTTTGGGGAATCGTTGTAGCTTCTGATATTTGGAAAGAGATGGGATGGAATGCGATCATTTTCCTTGCTGCAATCTCAGGGATTGACTCTCAGCTATATGAGGCAGCAAAGGTAGATGGTGCAGGCCGGTTAAGACAAATTTGGCATGTAACGCTGCCAGGTATAAGGCCAACGATACTTGTTTTATTAATTTTAAATATCGGCCATTTAACTAGCATTGGGTTTGAGAAGCAAATGCTGTTAGGAAATAACCTAGTCGTTGATTATGCAGAAGTACTAGATTTGTATGCATTGAATTATGGAATCGGGTTAGGTCGATTCTCTTATGGTACTGCGCTCGGCATATTTAACTCTGTAATCAGTATTATTCTATTATTTGTGGCCAATGGAATTTTCAAGAAATACTCAAACTCCAGTGTAATGTAAGGAGGAACAAAATTGAGAAGACAATATACACTTAACAAAACAGTAATGAAAGATCGTTTGTTTGATAGTTTTATATATATATATTTACTCTTTATTTCGGTAGTAACCTTATATCCTTTTTTAAACGTATTAGCCATTTCCTTGAATGAGTCAATTGATACTGTTCGAGGCGGCATTTATATATGGCCAAGATCGTTTACATTAGACAATTATAAAGAAATATTCCAATACGATAACTTGATTACAGGATTTATTAACTCAGCTTCTCGTACCATTATTGGGACAATCCTAGGTGTACTTTCTTCTGCTATGGTAGCATACACACTTAGCCGTGCAGACTTTCAAGGCAGGAAATGGTTCTCAACCATAATTGTCCTAACGATGTATTTCTCAGGCGGTCTGATACCGGGTTACATGTTAATTAGAGATTTAGGATTAATTAATAGTTATTGGGTTTACATTATCCCGGGGATTGTAAATGCATTTAATATTATCATTGTTCGGTCGTTTATGGATGGACTTCCATATGCTTTGCAGGAATCAGCAAAGATTGATGGGGCAAATGACTTTACAATCTTCTGGAAAATTATTATGCCATTATGTAAGCCTGTTTTGGCAACGGTTGCATTATTCGTTGCTGTTGGGCATTGGAACTCATGGTTTGATACTTATCTATACAATAGCATGAATGAAAATTTAACTACTTTGCAATATGAATTAATGAAAATCTTACAAAATACGTCAATGGGAAGTACGGATCCTAATTCGATGAAAGGGATGACGGCGGATCAATTAAAAACATTTGTTTCTCCTGAATCAATAAAAATGGCCATTTCCATTGTTACGATTGTTCCTATCTTAGTCATCTATCCTTTTGTTCAAAAGTATTTTGTTCAAGGAATGACGATTGGTGCAGTAAAAAGTTAGAGTGACGTTAAGGATTACTTGTCACAAAAACGTAACAGCTAGGGGGTGATCTACATCTACGAAAGGTAGGTAAGAGAATAGTTGATATAACGATTCGTCGATGTAAAATACCAATAAGAGACTATAGGGGGATAAAACATGGAAAAGCGTATTAGCAAGATTACTTTGTTATTAGTTGCTTGCTTCGTACTGGTCATTTCTGGCTGTACAAGTAAGTCTAATAGTGATGGCGAGAAAAATAAAGAAGGACTAACAGAGTTCACATTATTCAGCGCCGATCCACATAACCAATGGGATGATATGAGCAGCCCTGTCAGTAAAATAGTAAAAGAAAAAACAGGAGTAACCTTAAAACCTGAATTTGACGTAAATGGTGGAGATCAAAAAATTGCCTTAATGGTTGCAAGTGGCGAATACCCTGACTTAATCACACCAAAAGGTGGAGCAGGTACATTAGTTGAAGCTGGCGCACTTATCGATCTTACTGACCTTATAGAAGAGCATGCTCCAAACTTGAAAAAAATCTATGGTGATTACATGAACCGCTTAAAATGGAGCAGTAAAGACGAGTCTATCTATATTCTGCCAACAACCCCAGTAGATACACAATATTTTAGTCCAGGCCATGGTGTTGGATTACAGCACTCAGTAGTGAAGGAACTGGGATATCCTAAAATTAAAACGCTAAAGGATTATGAAAACGCTATTAAACAATATAAAGAAAAACACCCAGTAGTTGATGGCCAGCCTACTATCGGTTTGTCATTACTCGCAGATGATTGGCGTATTATGATTTCTACCACGAACCCGGCATTCTGGACAACAGGGTTATCGGATGATGGCGAATTCTATGTTGATCCTAAAACGTATGAAGCAATCTTCCATTACAAACGTCCAGAAGAAAAAGAGTATTTCCGCTGGTTAAACCATATGAATGCTGAAGGATTATTAGACCCAGAAAGCTTTGTTCAAAAATACGACCAATACTTAGCAAAATTATCTTCCGGCCGTGTATTAGGGATTATTGATGATGATTGGGAATTTGCTGAGGCACAACGCTCATTACGTGAACAAGGTTTACACGACAAAATGTATGGATTATACCCTGCAACGTTAACGGAGGAAATGAAACACGCTAATTTCCAAAGTGCTGGTTACCTAGCGGGATGGGGCATTGGTATTACAGTTGATTGTAAAGATCCAGTAGCAGCCATTAAGTTCCTTGATTATCTTGCTTCTGAAGAAGGTCAAATTCTTCAAAACTGGGGAATTGAAGGAGACCACTACACAATCGAAGATGGTAAACGTGTCATTTCAGATGAAGAAATGGATAAAAGAAATAACAATGCTAATTATGTGAAAGAAACTGGAATTGGTGTTCTAAAAGGGTTTGCACCTGCTTACGGTGATGGTGTTTTAGACTCCAAAGGACAGACATATACCATCGCCTCTCCAGAGCAAGTAAAAGATTCTTATACGGATGTAGAAAAAGAAGTACTTTCTAACTATGGAGTTGAAATGTGGAAAGAATTATATCCACAAGAAAATGAATTCCCTGTAAAACCTTGGGGTGTATCCTATAATATCCAAGTTCCAAGTGATTCAGATTTAGCGCTAATCGAACAAAAAGTTCTAGATATCGTGAAGAAACGTATTCCCGAGGCAATTTTAGCGAAGCCTGCTGACTTTGATAAAGTCTATGATAA
>JAPSKD010000441.1 GCA_031177865.1 Bacillus sp. (in: firmicutes)
TAGAACGGTAATCACATTTTCAATCGAACCCCGCGCCATACTTTTTCTGCGGATTGATTTCCCTTGTCCGCCTATGCTTTCTTCATCGACAATCCCTGTAATGTTAATTGTTCCCTTATCCTTGGCTGGGATGACAGTTACTTCGATTTCTAGCAGTGCCCCTGTATTCGGACCATAAACAGCTAGGCCATTTACAAGGCCGACTCGGGAATCGTCATTAATCTTTCTTTCCATTCTTGGTGACAGTTGA
Organism: Bacillus sp. (in: firmicutes); assembly: GCA_031177865.1. Taxonomy (GTDB): domain Bacteria; phylum Bacillota; class Bacilli; order Bacillales; family Cytobacillaceae; genus Neobacillus. The sequence continues at coordinate 251 of JAPSKD010000441.1, forward strand.
CTAGAATGTGCAACCCATTCTAAATCTTCGTCTTTTATAAATTCTCGGTCATCAGTAATGGCCAGCCCTGCAGAAATTTGAATCATATTAACCGCTTCGCGCCCATTTCTTGCATATGTAGATAAAATATCTAATCCAGCTTCACTAATGTCTAATTTCACTTTTTCAGCTGCTTTTTTCCCTACTTGAATGATTTCTTCTTGCGTTAAGTCTCTGAAAAAAACTTCCATACAGCGTGAACGAATTGCAGGCGGTATCTCGCTTGGCGTTCTTGTTGTTGCACCAATTAAGCGGAAATCTGCCGGCAGTCCATTTTTAAAAATATCATGGATATGCGTCGGGATTTGTGTATTTTCTTCATGATAATAGGCACTTTCAAGAAATACTTTACGGTCCTCAAGAACCTTTAAAAGTTTGTTCATTTGAATCGGATGCAGCTCACCAATCTCATCAATAAATAATACACCACCGTGAGCATTGGTCACGGCGCCTTGTTTTGGCTGTGGAATCCCCGCTTGTCCCATTGCCCCTGCACCTTGATAGATTGGATCATGAACAGACCCAATTAGTGGATCGGCAATGCCTCTTTCATCAAACCGAGCAGTTGTCGCATCTAATTCGATAAATACAGAGTTTTGTTTAAATGGAGATTTTTGATTTTTTTTCGCTTCTTCTAAGACCAATCGAGCAGCAGCTGTTTTCCCTACCCCAGGTGGTCCATAAATAATGACATGCTGAGGATTTGGACCGCATAATGCTGCTTTCAATGACTTTATACCATCTTCTTGTCCCACAATATCTTGAAAGCTTGTCGGGCGTACTTTTTCGGCCAATGGTTCGGTTAATGAAATCGATCTCATCTTCCGAAGCTGTTCCATTTCCTTACGGGATTCCCGATCAATGGAAACCTTTTGTGTCCGCTGGTTCCTTAACAAATTCCAAAAATACAGCCCGATTATAATTCCAAAAAACAGCTGTATAAATAAGGCAATCCCCGTCCAACTCATACTTTTCCCTCCTGCTACAGTAAACTTAAGTAGTTATTCATAAGTATTTCCTGCATAGAGAGGGAATAAACCACAAATTGTAAGAAACTGTTTTTGTTGTCATGTATAATCTGCAGAAAAAAGAACCCAGCGATTATACCGGGTTCTCTAGCGTTAAATATATTAAGCAGATTTTTCTTCTGCTACAACGGTTCCGTCTTCCAAGACAAGCTTCGGAACACTATTGTCAATAACCGTTTCTTTCGTAATGATACACTTCTGAATATCATCACGGGAAGGAAGGTCAAACATGACATCAAGCATGATTCCTTCAATAATAGAACGTAATCCGCGTGCGCCTGTTTTACGTTCAATCGCCTTTTTCGCGATTTCACTAAGTGCGCCTTCTTCGAATTCCAATTCTACTTCATCGATTTCAAGCATTTTTTGATATTGCTTTACTAAAGCATTCTTTGGCTTCGTTAAGATTTCAATCAACGCTGCCTCATCTAACTGCTCAAGACTTGCAATAACAGGTAGACGACCGATAAATTCAGGAATTAATCCGAAGCGGAGTAAGTCCTCAGGCAATACTTTAGAAAGAAGTTCTTTCTGCGTAATTTCCTGCTGCTTAACATCGGAACCGAATCCAATAACTTTTTGACCTAAACGGCGCTTAATAATAGGTTCGATACCATCAAACGCTCCACCGCAAATAAATAGAATATTTGTTGTATCGATTTGAATGAATTCTTGGTGTGGATGTTTGCGTCCACCTTGAGGAGGAACGCTCGCAACCGTACCTTCTAGAATTTTTAGTAATGCTTGCTGTACACCTTCACCAGATACGTCTCTTGTGATTGAAGGATTTTCTGATTTACGGGCAATTTTATCAATTTCATCAATATAAATAATACCCTTTTCAGCCTTTTCCACATCGTAATCAGCAGCTTGAATCAATTTTAAAAGAATATTTTCTACGTCTTCCCCAACATAACCTGCTTCTGTTAAAGACGTTGCATCCGCGATTGCAAACGGAACATTTAGAATTCGCGCTAATGTTTGAGCTAATAACGTTTTACCGCTACCCGTTGGTCCAATCATACAGATGTTACTCTTAGAGAGCTCAACGTCATCAATCTTACTATTAGAATTGATTCGCTTGTAGTGATTATAAACTGCAACTGACAGCGATTTTTTAGCTTGGTCCTGACCAATGACGTACTCATCAAGGATCTCACAGATTTCTTTTGGCTTAGGAACGTCTTTAAACTCTACTTCCTCTTCAGTTCCAAGCTCTTCTTCAACGATCTCTGTGCAAAGTTCGATACACTCGTCACATATATAAACACCTGGTCCGGCGACCAATTTACGAACTTGGTCTTGTGTCTTTCCACAGAAGGAACACTTTAATTGGCCTTTTTCATCATTAAATTTAAACAATTCTTTCACCCCTTGAAAACGTGTTATAACACTATTTAAAGTTGCGTAACACAAACAAAAATCCGTTTCTATTCGATACGATTCAGTGGTATGTATTGCATTGTAACACATGGACCCAGCGGACTGGTAATAAAAAGCCTTCTTCAACTATGTTTTTCTTGCATCGGATTTTTGTTTGGAAGCACTTTAAATGATTCCTATGTACCCATTAAGCATAACCACTTTTCAACAAATTAAATCTTTGATAAAGCTGGTTTTACTTAATTCGCTATGTAAAACTGTTTTTCCTGCAAGCTTTTGTTATATGTTCCTGCTTGCTTGTTAAAAAGGTTTCCCTGTACTTATTATAATATGTAATTGAAAAAATGTATAAAAACAGGCACGATAAAATCGTGCCATGTTTTAACAATTGTTATTATTTTTTATTTTCGATTAAGAATTCAACCGCTTTTTGCTTTTGCAGATCACCTTTGATACCATCAACGCCGCCAAGTGCTGCCTTAATGTTATCAACAGTCATGTTGTACATGCCAGCCATTTTTTCAAGCTCAGCACTAACATCTTCGTCAGATACTTCAATGTTTTCAGCTTTAGCAATTGCTTCAAGTGTTAACGCAACGCGAACACGGTTAAGAGCTTCTTCTTTCATTTGCTCACGTAGTGCATTCTCGTCTTGACCTGA
>JAPSKD010000080.1 GCA_031177865.1 Bacillus sp. (in: firmicutes)
AAAACAGCGATAAAACGCTCAGACGAAATTCTTTTAAGAAAAATACCATTATCCTGAGCCCACTTATTTAAGGTAGAGGTAACCAAATTATTAATACTTCCACGCATTTGGTCATCCATTCCTTGTGTTAATTCATCATAGTTATCTAAAAAGATAATCGCGATAACAGTGCGCTCATCATGGTACATTTTTTCAATTTCTTTTTGTTCTGTGACATCAAAGAAGTAAAGGAGCTTTTCCTCACTTTTAAGAATGACTCGAAACTTTCGTTCATGAAGAGTAATAATTTCTGTTTCTACTTCCTGTTTAATTAACGGTATCAACGTATCAGCTATTTCATAGAGCGATTTTCCAATAAGGGTATCTTCATCAAAATAAGAGGATAAAAAAGGATTTGTCCACTCTATAGAATACTCATCATTTATGAGCATGATCCCAATTGGCATTTCCATCAGTGCTTCTTCGCCGACTCTTTTCACTCTGTATGAAAGGGTTGAGATATATTCTTCCATCTCTTTCCTTTGGCTGGATTCAATGACTATCATATAGTACAGCGGCGGGATGATGAGAAACAATCCCACCAAGCTTAGTACCCAATTATAGTAGGCCAGGACAATGAGCAGCACTACTGTAATGCCTATTAGCCCGTAAAAAGGGTATCGAATCGAGCGTTTTTCAATAAATGCAGGCAATTTTTTCAGCTCCTAAACAGTAGTCATCACTCTTTTTTATTAAAGCTTTTTCGTAAATCAAAGCCTAAATCAATTATACCTAATATCCCTACAATATAAAGGAAAATTGGAATGAGAAAAGAGACAATCGCTATTGTAATAGAAATGGCTTTCGAAAAACCCTTTTTGTCGAAGTAATAAAAGATAAATGTATATCCTTGCAGGACCATCAAGAATTGAAGGATATAGGTCATATTAATAATGGCCATATACCAAAAGGTGCCCTCTTCAGGATTCATGAACATACTAACTAGCAAGGTGAGAAGAAAGTAATATAATAAACTTTTTGGTAAAGATATCTCTTTAAAACTTTTCCATTTTTCTACCTTTACTCCGAATCTCTTTATGATTGGAAAGGATATAAGCTGCATAATGAATACAATGAAAAAAGAAGAGAGAACAAATAAAGTTGGGATTAATGTTTTAATCAGGTTTAATCCATTATTAAATTGTTCCATCACCTTCTCAGTGTCCTGTGTATTCCCAAAATTCTTTAGCAGGTCAGCCGAAACGTTAAGTGATTCCCGCATTATTTCAATCATTTCAGTAATCATATCGACTTTAAAGAGAACGATACTCGCCACATAAATAAGAATTAAATTAACTAAAAAGACAAGAGAGCCACTGATGAATAAAACACCCATGTTCTTCTGTTTCTGAATTAAATAGCCGATTACGACACCTGTTGTCCCATATGCAAGCGTTAAAGGCAGCGACATAATCGTTCCTACAATGAACGATAGGAGAAGGGAAGTAATAATAAAAACAACTATACTCTTCCCGTCATTCTTGGCTGCAAAAAGCATGAATGGCACAGCTAAAAATAAATTGACAATCATCCCCAGAAACGGGACATAAATCGTTAGTAATAATAAAACTGCAAAGGCAGCTAACAGGATAGCACCTTCTGTAAGTTTACGAACATTCTTCACTACTTCACCCCAATTATTTCAAAAGCCTATTCCTTAATTTTAGCCAGTTACGCTCTCCTATTCAACAAATCTGCAAGATAAAATAAAAAGACAGCAAGGGATGAGCCCAAGCTGCCTTTAACAACGAAAAAGGTTCAAATTACTTCGAAATAGAAATGGAGGCAATCACATTTGAAGGACCACATGCCTCCCTCATGATTTGATAAATGTTAAATTTACTAATTATCCATCTGGAGAGTGGAAGGTAAAAGATTTTAGTGCTAAAAGATTAACAAATACGGAAGCATTAAACTATAAATGCAATTAAAAAAAGAGAGGATTCCTCTCTTCTTTTAATTAATATTCAACAACATAATTACGACGGGGATCACCAAAATCCCTTGCTCTGTACCAGAGAGTACCATACTTAGGACCGTAACCAAAAAATATATCAAGTTGGTATTTAGTCTCACCAGTTGAACAAGGGTTTTGATCTTCTACCATATAAGAAGATCTGTTTCCTATCCCAGGAATGGACACAGGTGAATCCAAAATTGTTATGGCTCCATATGGCCAAACTGTTCCTTTTCCTCCACAAGTACTAGGTGGAACAGCAACTGAATAGTATTGTGTTGGGATTGTTTCATAGTAAGTTAATTTCCCTGGATTTAACTAGAATAATAGTTTTTTATAAGTCTTTACTAGTATAAATAGCAATAAATCTCACTTATAGATGCTATGTTAGAAAGGCAGAATAGAAATCTAATTGGCCAATGTCTAAATAAAATTATTCTTGAGATCCGATAACTAAGAAAACTGAAGCTGAAGAACAAGATTATGTTCACAAATCCTCCAAAAATTATATATAATTCACAAAAAAGTAAAAAAATACCTATTGTGTATATGTATATTGAGATAGAATTATAGAGTAAGACAATTACATAGAAGGTAGGGATGAGGAAATGAAGAAGGTTTTTAGGTCTACCATTTTATCTATGCTGTGTATATTGCTAGTTTTACCAATGCTTGGATTCTCTCAAGCAGAAGCAGCAACAAAGGCAGACACAAAGTTTGCCAAAGCAGACTTTAAAGAAATGCAAGAAGCTTTAAAGAAAACTAATTTAAAAATTGATTTAGTCAATGGAGAAAGTACTGAGCAGGTTGTTAAGAATGACAAGGGAGAAACGATTGGGGTCTTAGGTATTGAAGAAGTTGCAAGTGAACCAGAAATATCAGCTTTTGGAAGTACATGGTTACCAGCAAACACATACAAAACTTTTAAAGTTTATTGGTATGCAGCTACTGTAAACTATCACTTTTATACTCAAGTCTACAAAAATTCATCAGGCATGGGTCAAATCGTTGATGCTTGGGGTGGATGGTATATTGTTACACCTCCAGGATATGTTAACCGAGACACTTTGGCTATTACAAGAAAATATGAAACAAGTACTTTACCAGCAGAGGCTAAATACTCATTGAATTTTACTGCACCAGTTAGTACAGTATTATATATCTACGGTAGGGTCCAAGATGGATACTTCATTACCGGAGGTAACTAATACGAAAGGACTTTTAATATGAGCATGAATCTCGTAGTCCCAGGTTTGATTTTAGTCGTATTGGTAGGAATCGGTTTTGTAATCAGCAAGTTGGTTAAAAAGAAATCAACTAAAGATGTATAACCGAGGAAAGGCAGCTCCTATGGGGCTGTCTTTTTGTGCACGGGCAGTCAAATTCTACTATTAACAACAAAGAAACTTTTTATAAAACGGGTCCATTTAATCATATTTGTTTTTTCGATAAAGTTTTTTCTAAGACTTTAATAGTTTTTTCTAATTCTACTAAAGTTGCATTGATTAATTCATCTTTTTTAAGTTCATCATTCCAAAAATAATCGTTGCTTCCTTCCCTTTAAGTATTTCGAAAAAATTAGATGGGACCAGAATATGCAGCAGGCAAAAATACTATAAGGTAATAAGCCCCTAGTGAAATTCTAGGGGTTAGACCGAACAAAATCAATAATTGAGAAAATAATTTGTTCTTCAAGAGTTTCAAAATTATTGTCGAGTAAGAGACGTTTTTGTTCAAAGCCAAAAGCCTCTAGTAAATAAAATACCCTTGGCTTGCTATATGCCTTGCAATCTCTTGAATGAAACCTCCCACTACCTCAAAGTAGCCATAAAATGTACTCAGAGTCGCTAAGTATCTATTTAAAGTTGATGCAGAAACTTTTCCTTTAACACTTTTAGAATCAACATAATTTTATAAAACTAGGTATATTTCTCGGTTTCACTTCAAACACTTGCAACCCCTCAATATCCATCCACTCATAATAAGTTTTTAAATCATGTAAATAACCTTGTATGGTATTTTTGGATTTGCCTTGTTGGTGCAAATGAATCGAAAACTCTAGGGCCTCCGGAATAATCCGCATATTGGTATCTACCAATACAACTGAATTTATTGTCTTTTCAATCTTCATTTACACTCCCCCAAATATAGCAAACAGAACGAACTAACGTTCTCGTTAAATGATATCATATTTGGGTGTGTTTGTAATCCAATTGTTAAGTCCCTATAAAAAAAGGACCGTCAGATGACGGTCCTTTTAAGATAATATTTTTTACTCACCTGCAACGAATGGTAATAATGCCATTTGACGTGAACGTTTGATTGCAACAGTTAGTTTACGCTGATATTTAGCGCTTGTACCCGTTACACGACGTGGTAAAATCTTTCCACGTTCAGAGATGAATTTTTTAAGTAAATCTACATCTTTATAATCAATGCGTGAGATGCCATTTGCTGTGAAATAGCACACTTTACGGCGCTTCGCGCGTCCGCCTTTACGTCCTCCACCTGCCATGAAAATTCCCTCCTTTATTAAATGATTAACGATCATAAAAAGTTTACGTTAAAATGGTAGATCATCATCGGAGATGTCTATTTGACCGTTACCTGCGAACGGATCATCATCCACTTTTGTAAAACCTTTATTATTGTTATTGTTTTGATACTGTCGTTGATTCTGATTGCCGCCGCCATAAGGATTTCCTTGCGGTTCCCTTGGTGGAGCGCCGAAGTAATCATTGTCGCTTCTTCCGCCACCGCCGCCAGATGTACTTTTCGGTTCAAGAAATTGAACACTTTCTGCCTGAACTTCAGTAACGTAAACACGCTTACCATCTTGTCCTTCATAGTTGCGAGTTTGAATGCGGCCATCTACTCCTGCAAGACTGCCTTTTTTCAAGAAGTTTGCCACATTTTCAGCAGGTTTTCGCCAAACAACACAATTAATAAAGTCTGCTTCACGCTCACCTGACTGACTAGAAAACGGACGGTTAACAGCTAAAGTAAAGGTAGCGACAGGAACCCCATTTGGTGTATAACGCAAATCAGGATCTTTAGTTAAACGGCCAACAAGCACGACACGATTCATCATCAGAATCAACTCCTTTTCTTTTCGGAGAATGTTTCATGTGAAACATCCAACCAAAATGTATTTATATTAAGCTTCTTCTTTAATTACAATATGGCGAATGATATCTTCGCTGATTTTCGCAAGACGAGAAAATTCTTGTACCGCGTCAGCTGAAGATGTAGTTTTCACGATTTCGTAATAACCATCACGGAAATCGTTGATTTCGTAAGCTAAACGACGCTTACCCCAATCTTTTGTTTCAGCAGTTTCCGCACCGTTTTCAAGAAGAATTCCGTTGAAACGCTCTACAAGAGCCTTTTTCGCTTCGTCTTCAATGTTTGGGCGGATGATGTACATGATTTCGTACTTATTCATCACAGTCACCTCCTTTTGGTCTAAACGGCCCAATTTTGGGCAAGGAGCAATTATTCATTACTCACAAGTTAAGATTTTATCATAGTTAATGACGAAAAGCAAGGTTGTTCACTATTTCTAGTTTTTTCTCTTAAAAGTCTTTCTATATAAAAAGCCTTGCATACGCAAGGCTGACATTTTATACATTGAAACGGAAGTGGATAACATCTCCGTCTTTTACTAAATACTCTTTACCTTCTAATCGTACTTTTCCAGCTTCCTTAGCGGCATTATAACTTCCTGCAGCTAATAAGTCATCATATGAGACTGTTTCAGCACGAATAAATCCGCGTTCGAAATCTGAGTGAATGACACCGGCACATTGTGGAGCTTTCATGCCGTGTCTAAACGTCCACGCACGAACTTCCTGCACACCAGCGGTAAAATAAGTAGCTAATCCAAGCAAGTTGTATGCAGCACGAATTAATTGATCAAGACCTGATTCTTCAATTCCAAGCTCTTCAAGGAACATTTGCTTTTCTTCGCCTTCTAGCTCAGCGATTTCTTCTTCTATTTTTGCACACACCACGATTACTTCCGCGTTATCTGCTGCTGCAAATTCACGTACTTTTTGAACATATTCGTTTCCTGATGGATCTGCTACATCATCCTCACCAACGTTTGCCACATATAAAACAGGCTTAATCGTTAATAGATGAAGCATTTTAGCAATTTTCATTTGTTCTTCAGTAAATTCAACCGTACGTGCTGGCTTTTCAGCCTCAAAAGCTTCACGAAGCATAGAAAGCACTTCAAACTCAGCCGCTGCCTCTTTATCTTTTTGCTTGGCTAGTTTTTCAACGCGGCTAATTCTTTTTTCAACAGACTCCATATCAGCAAGAATTAACTCTAAATTAATGACTTCGATATCGGAAATAGGATCCACTTTTCCCGATACGTGGGTGATATTATCATCTGCAAAACAGCGGACAACCTGACAAATGGCGTCTACTTGACGGATGTGTGATAAAAATTTGTTTCCTAATCCTTCACCTTTACTTGCGCCTTTTACAATCCCTGCAATATCAGTAAATTCAAAAGCTGTAGGAACTGTTTTCTTCGGCTGAACAAGTTCCGTTAATTTCGTTAAGCGGTGATCGGGTACTTCTACAATTCCTACGTTTGGGTCAATCGTACAGAATGGGTAATTGGCTGATTCAGCCCCCGCCTGTGTAATTGCATTAAATAATGTAGACTTTCCAACATTCGGCAAACCTACAATTCCAGCTGTTAATGCCATTTACTTTTCACTCCTCTAAAAAATACATCTATTTTATAAAAATAACGTACAAAATTAATAAAAAGCCTCTCACAATTATAGGCATTAGAAGCTAAAAAGACAAGAACAACAAAAACTGGTGTACTAGACACCAGTTAGTTTATTTTTTCAATATTCACTAGGCAATCGTACAAGGTACTGCCTAGACCATTATCGGATTCTCCGCTTGAGGTTAGGTTATTTACAGAGCCGCCAAACCTTTTCCAGATTCCTTCGTCAATATTAATGGTATTAGGATGTGCTTTTGGCAAAATCGAAAGATATCCTTTAACTTCACCGCGATTATTCCAAACTCGTACCAAATCACCGTCCTCCAGGTGGTGTTCATCCGCAATATTTCCAGCAACTTCAATCTTTAGCTGAGGCGCTTTAGGAAAAAGATGATAGTGTTGCGAATGGTTTGACCTTAGTGGATGAATGGTTAATAAGTTATAAGGAAATTGCTCGGCTAGCCCAGGATTGTTCCATTTTGATTCTTCAGGTACAGCTAATTTCAGCTGGCCCGGGGCACCCTTGTTTATAGCTGTAAACTCATATTTTCCAGATGTCGTTTTAAACTGGAAATCATCCCATGGTACTCGTTTCACTGGCAATTCTACGTTATGCTGTTCCTTAAATTTATCAAGTGTCATTCCTTTTGCAGATAATGATTGTAGGGACATTTCCAGCCATTGATCTCTTGAGAACTGAAAATCTTCACCAAATCCAAGTCTTTTTGCAAGCTGTGTCCAAATCCATAAATCCGACTTAGCTTCTCCAGGAGCAGAAACGAGTTTCGGACCATAATTAGCATAATGATGATACATAGAAGAATAATAAAGATCTTCTTCCTCAAAAGAAGTGGTGGTTGGCAGGATAAAATCTGCTAATCGAGCAGTATCTGTCATAAATTGCTCAATCACAACCAGTTTCGAAACAGATGAAAATGCCTTTTCTACGATTGATGAATCCGGAACCTGTGTTAAAGGATTCCCACAGGTCACCACGATCATTTTTATTTCTGGATCAATGGCAGAAAGCACTTGCTCCGCCTGCTTCATAATGGAAAACCGGCGATGTTTCTCCTTCCGACTGGTCAGCGTTAGATTGGAAATATCAAAGCTTTGCCCGACTTGCAGGTTGGCGTAATTAGCACCACCACCAGGTATTCCAATATTGCCGCTTACTGCTGCAAGGGCGTCAATCAACCGTATTGTATTCCCGCCATTTTTATACCGCTGCAGACCAAGTCCCATAAAAGTAGAAGTAGGTTTATCAGCAAAGACTTTTGCTAATAGCTGGATCCGCTCTACGGACACTTCCGTCATTTCACTTATTTTTTCTAAAGATATACCTTCTATCAGTGCCTCTAGGTCCTCAAAACCATATGAATAGTGTTCAATAAATTCACGATCTTCAAGGCCCAAACGAAGGATTTCCTTTATGACCCCTGCAGCAAGGAAACCATCCATTCCAGGTTTTACGGAAATATATTCATCTGCTATTTTCGCAGTTGCATTGAATAGTGGATCAATAACAAAAATCTTCGCTCCCTTTTTCTTTGCTTCTAGAAGCTTTTCATAAAAATGCATATTCGTCCGCGCTACATTTCTTCCCCAAACGACGATGTTGTTACTATTTAAAACATCCTCTGGTTCATGACCATAAGCATCGCCAAAGTCCCATTTTTGTGCCTCAATCCCAGCACCCCAACAGAGTGAACCATAAAGCTCTGTTACACCGCCATAGGCATTAAAAAATCGTTGATCTAGATTTTTAAGTATCCCGTTGTTCGCATAGTCATGACTGTGGAGGACAGCCGTGGAACCATATTGTTCTTTTATTTCCTTCAACTGTAAGGCAATTTCATCCAGAGCCTGATTCCATGAAATTTGCTTAAATTCTCCGTTCACCTTTTTTAAGGGATAAAGAACCCGCTCAGGTGAGTTGGTCCTTGTTTCGAGCATTCTGCCTCTGCCGCAAATTTTCCCCTTGGTAATGGGGTGGGAAGGGTCACCTTCCACTTTTATTACTTTATCGTTCTCTACTGTTACTTGAAAACCACAGCTGTCCCAGCAATTCAATGGACATGCCGATTTCACAATACTTGCCACTACTCCACCCCCAAAACGATCTCTACTTTTTAACTAGAATAATACAGTTAACCAAAAAAAAGAAGCATAAACTACTGTTCATGCTTCACCAATATTTTCTTCATTTTCCTTGAAAATTCGCGTCTTGGAATCATTACGCTATGTTCGCAGCCTTCACATTTGATTCGAATGTCCATTCCCATACGAATAATTTTCCAGCGATTGGTCCCGCATGGATGCTGTTTTTTCATTTCAACGATATCATTTAACCCAAATTCTTTTTCTTCCATTGAACACATCTCCTTTTAAACACTAGGTTCATTGATATTTCCAGAATTCTTTGAGTACATGACCATACGTGGATATGGAATTTCAATTCCATGCTCATCTAAACATTGTTTGATATCCCTTTTTATATCCCTAGAAACAGCTGCATGCTTCATTGGCAATGTTTCCGCAACAATTCGTAATATAACCTCTGATGGTCCTAAGGTTTGAACGCCTAAAAGTTCAGGTGTCTTTGTAAGGTCTTCGTATTGTTCCGGCATTTTTTCAAGTAAATCCCTAATGATCTTTTGCGTTTTTTCAATATCCTCTTCATAAGCAACCGCTATATCAATGATTGCAAGGCTGTTATTTAAAGAGAAATTCGTTACCTGAATGATACTTCCATTCGGTAAGATGTGAACTTCTCCAGTCCAACTTTTTAACTTTGTTGTCCGTAAACCAATAGCTTGAACTGTTCCTTCAAATTGGTCAATTCGTACATGGTCCCCGACTGAAAATTGATCTTCAAAAATGATAAAGAAACCTGTAATTACATCTTTTACAAGACTCTGTGCTCCAAAACCAACGGCGAGGCCGACAACCCCTGCACCCGCAATTAATGCTTTTACATCAATAGTTAGGACAGAAAGTATCATCATAAAAGCAATAAAATAAACAACATATGTCAGAACATTATCGAGAAGTTTTGCTAATGTTTCTTCCCTTCGTTCTGAAGTTTTAAGCGGCGAACGAGTTCTTAGCTTGAAAACATTATCAATGGCCATACTCCCCAATTTGATTAAGATCTTAGCGACAATCATAATTGCAATAATTTTTAATAAACCTTCCCCAATCGCCATCCATGTATCTTCATTTTGGAATTTATCAACAAATCTCTGAATAATTCTTTCTGTCGAAGTCATTTTAACATCCTTTCCTCTCAACCTGGTAAATCACACTTATTTTATCAAGTTTTCCTTGTAGTTTATAGTATTGTGATTTATTCCTTTTTTCAACTGGAATATCTTTTATCCAGCATGTATAGATTTTCTTAATATTCCGTATACTGTTAAAAAGAAAAGTGGTAGCAAAAAATGGTCACAATTAAGGAGTGTACTTATGAATCTGAAACCTAGTTTCTTTGATAGGAGGGCCAATACTGGGCGGATACCCCATGATGATTTTCAGGCAGTTGAAAATTTAGCCATGGAATTGCTTAAGTTCCTGCCACGGGCATCTAATCGTCCTATTGTATTTGTTTGTATCGGAACAGACCGCTCAACCGGAGATTCATTAGGACCACTTGTTGGATCACTTTTAGAGGAGAAGGACGTCCCTTCTTTTCATGTTTATGGTACGTTAGATGAACCCATTCATGCCGTCAATTTGGATGAACGGTTAAAGGAAATAGCATTAAAATATCATGACCCTTATATGATTGGTATTGATGCGTGTTTAGGACGAATGAAGAATGTTGGGGTAATCCAGGTAGGTGATGGACCTGTTAAACCTGGAGCAGGTGTTAACAAAGAGCTTCCGGCAGTTGGTGATATCCACATAACGGGGATTGTCAACGTGAGTGGATTTATGGAGTTTTTTGTCTTACAAAATACCCGATTAAATCTGGTAATGAAAATGGCGAAAACCATTGCAAATGGGATTTATCAAGCTAGTGTTCTCTATTCCAAAGGAAGATTGCAGGAATTAATTCAAGAAGAGCAAAAAAAGACCAATTAAAAGAGCAACTGGGATCAGCCTAGTTGCTCTTTTATTACTTGTGAATTTGTAAAATTTTACAAAAATAAACGATATAAATAGAGAACTGTTACGATAAATCCAGTCACAACAATAGCAGGGAGGAGGTTTGCTACCTTTATTTTTACTAATCCTGTTAGATTTAACCCAATAGCAAAAATCATGACACCTCCTGTTGCTGTCATTTCAACAATGAATTGATCCATCAACACCTGGGGGATAAAGGTATTAATTTGGGTGGCGAATAAAGCAATCAAACCTTGATAAAGCATGACCGGAATAGCAGAAAAAACAACACCAACTCCAAGGGTAGTTGTTAGTATAATCGACGTGAAACCATCAATGAGCCCTTTCGTATACAACACATCGTGATCACCACGGATACCACTATCAAGTGCTCCAATGATTGCCATAGCCCCAATCACAAAGATTAAGGTAGCAGTAACAAAACCTTCTGCAATACTGCCTTTTCCAGTTGAACCAATCCTGCTAGAACCGATTTTCTTCTCCAGCCAAAGACCAAGTTGATTCAGCTTTTCTTCCAATTGCATGAGTTCCCCAAAAACAGCCCCCATGACTAAACTAATGATTACAATAAGAAAATTCTCGCTTTTTAAACCCATTTGCAGCCCTAAAACAATCACCGATAATCCTATTGCATACATGACCGTTGTTTTCATGCTTTCAGGAATTCGGTTTAGAAGCTTTCCAATTAGCGTACCGATAATAATTAATAACCCATTTACAAGCGTCCCTAATAAAAACATCTGCTATTCACCTATTCTTCGAATCTCGAAATTTATAATAGTTTTAAACTATCACTTTTTAATAGAGTTGGGAAGTTGTTTTTTTAAAGCTCTTTTCTTAATCTTTGTTTTTTTGGAGATTGAAAGCGCTTGAATGAGCTATGATTTGTTCCAAAATAGCATTGAAATTGTAAGAAAAGAGCTTGCAAACTATTTCAATCACAAAAATAGTTTGTTCCACGTTAAAATCGGCTTTAGGATTTTAACAACAATCTTTACGAAAACAGCCATTTGTAAAAAAAATAAACCATCCATTGATGGTTTAAAGTGATTCTTCTTGACCAAGCATTTCCAAAATACGTTCTAAATCTTCTTGGGAGAAAAATTCAATTTCTATTTTCCCTTTATTTTTCGTCTGTTTAATGTTTACAGTTGTTCCAAAACGTTCGCGAAGGGAGTGTTCCCGTTCCTGGATAAACACATCCTTTTTCTTTTCAGGCTTTTTTGTTTCACGTGGAACATTTTCATTAAGATTTTGAATAATTTTTTCTAATTGACGAACGTTCAATGATTCCTGAATGATTTTATCTACTAACGCTGGCAGCTTCGCCTTTTGACGCAGTCCCAAAAGCGCGCGACCATGCCCCATTGAAATTTTTCCATCTGAAATCAGCTCTTGAATCTTAGCAGGAAGAGAAAGTAGCCTGATATGATTGGCTACATGCGGTCGGCTTTTCCCTAAACGCTTTGCTACTTCTTCCTGGGTGAAATTTAACTTTTCCATTAACGTTTGGTAAGCTTGTCCCTCTTCAACGGGGTTCAAGTCTTCACGCTGCAGGTTTTCTAAAACAGCTAATTCCATCATTTGCTGTTCCGTTAACTCTCTTACAACGGCTGGGACAGATGCTAGTTTTGCTTCTTTTGCTGCTCGGAAACGTCTTTCGCCTACAACAATTTCATACCCTTTAATGCTTTTCCGAACGACAAGAGGCTGAAGAATTCCATGCTCTAAAATCGAGTCTTTTAATTCATCAATGGCCTCTTGTTGAAAGGTTTTCCTTGGCTGGTAAGGGTTGGGACGCAATTCTTTTAAACTAATTTCTTGGACAGTCTCTTCCTTACCGGCTTCGATAGTTGTAAAAAATGCATTTATGCCTTTTTTTCCTAGACCTTTAGCCATTTGAGACCACTTCCTTTGCTAGATCTAAATAAACTTCTGCGCCGCGTGATTTTGAATCATACGTAATAATTGGTTCACCATGGCTTGGAGCCTCACTTAGACGTACATTTCTTGGAATAATCGTTTTATATACTTTATCTTGAAAATACTTTTTCACTTCTTCGATTACTTGAATGCCTAAATTAGTTCGGGCGTCGAGCATCGTTAATAACACGCCTTCTATTTTCAAGTCTTGGTTTAAGTGTTTTTGTACTAGCCTCACAGTATTTAATAACTGACTTAAACCTTCGAGAGCATAATATTCACACTGAACAGGGATTAAAACTGAGTCAGAAGCTGTTAAGGAGTTAAGCGTTAACAATCCTAGTGAAGGTGGACAATCGATAATAATAAAATCGAATTCGTCTTTCACCTCTTCAAGTGCGCGCTTTAATCGGACTTCTCTTGATATAGTAGGAACTAGTTCAATCTCCGCTCCTGCAAGCTGTATAGTAGCTGGAATCGCATATAAATTTTCAACAGATGTTGGTTTAATAACATCCTTTGCTTCCACATCGTCTACTAAAACATCATATATACACTGCGCTACATCTGCCTTTTCAATACCAATTCCGCTCGTAGCATTCCCTTGTGGATCAATGTCTACTAATAAAACCTTTTTCCCAATGTATGCTAAGCAGGCGCCTAGATTGACAGAGGTAGTTGTCTTTCCAACCCCGCCTTTTTGATTCGCGATTGCAATAGTTTTGCCCACGATGTCACCTACCTTGTTTCAAATAAGATACTTAAATTCTAGTCATAAAAATAAGTTAAACCTGTTATTCTCGCAGGTAAAACTAGTAAATTAGAAATTCTATGCTATTTATTTTAACATGAATCTGATTTATTGTTATTTTTTTTCATAAAATATTAATGGCGAATCGAAGTAATAATTGCCATAATCTAACAAATGTAACATATTACCTAGACAGATAAGTACAAAAATAAAAACCAAACTGCTGAATAGTCTGGTTCCATTTTGTGAATATTTTATTTTTTCTTTGGAATTTTTATTGTAAATTGATAGTACTCTTCAAATTCTTCTTCTTGCGAGTCGAGAGTGATTCCGTTATCCGACACCATGGTTAACGATTGCCTTATGGTATTTACAGCAATTCTCATGTCTTTGCTGAAGGCTTTTCTTTTTGGTTTCGGTTTTTGGTTCTTTTCTTCTAGCAACCGGGCCACTCGATCCTCTGTTTGCTTTACATTAAGATTTCTTTCGATAATATCTTGTAAAAGCAGTACCTGTTTCTCTGGATTTTTAAGTGGAATAAGTGCTCGGGCATGCCGTTCTGTTATTTCTTTATTTAACAAGGATTCTTGAATAGGCTGAGGCAGCTTTAGAAGCCGGAGCTTATTGGCTACTGTCGATTGACCTTTTCCAAGACGCTGAGCAAGAGCTTCTTGTGTTAAGTTATGCAGCTCGAGCAGCTTACCATAGGCAATAGCCTCTTCAATCGGAGACAGCTCTTCCCGTTGTAAATTTTCAATTAATGCCACAGAAGCCGTTTCTGTATCAGAATAATTTTTTATGATTGCTGGTGCTTCATCCCAGCCCAGCTTTTTCATAGCACGCCAGCGGCGCTCACCGGCAATAATTTCATAATTCCCATCAAACTGTCGGACTACAATTGGCTGAATGATTCCGTGTGTATGGATTGTTCGTGATAACTCCTCTATTTTTTCATCGTCGAATACGGTTCGAGGCTGAAAACGGTTAGGAACAATACTTTCAATCGGAATCTTTTTAATTTCTTCATTTTTTACAACATCTAGTTCTTGTTCTAGTTCTTGTTCTAGCTCTTTTTCTAACTCAACCTTTTGATCTCCCTTTTCGCCGAGGCCAAAAAAGCGTGAAAACGAATTCTTCATCCCCAACACCACCTTTACGAAACTCCCTATTACTTATTCTCTATAATACTGTTTTCTTCCTGCCAAAACTGCAGTTTTATTTATACAAAAATATCCTTCTTTATTCGATTGGCATTTTACCAGGTGTCCCTGGCTTTCGCGGATATTTTTTTGGCGTTTGTTTTTCCTTTTTAATCACAAGAATATTTCTTTCACTTTCTTCCATAGGTAAAGTGAAAGTATGCATTTGTTCTAACCGTCCTCCAAGAGTCGTCATCGCCTTTTGTCCGACGTTTAACTCCTCGTTTGCATGTGCTGCTTTCATTGCAATAAAATGTCCTCCTACTCTTACAAGAGGAAGGCAAAACTCGCTAAGAACAGACATTCTTGCAACTGCCCTAGCTGTTACAAGGTCATACGACTCGCGATGAGCTGGATTTACACCAAAGGTCTCAGCACGATCGTGAATGAAATGAACCTTTTCCAATTTTAATACTTTTGCTAAATGATTTAAAAATGTTATTCGTTTATTTAATGAATCCACGATGGTTACCTCTAAATGAGGAAAAGCAATTTTTAAAGGTATACTAGGAAACCCTGCACCTGCCCCTACATCACAAAGATGGAGGGGCTGCGTGAAATCAAAGTAAAAAGCAGCAGATATGGAATCATAGAAATGTTTTAAGTAGACATCTTCTTGATCCGTGATGGCAGTTAGGTTCATTTTTTCATTCCACTCAACTAAGGTGTGAAAGTATTTATCAAATTGATCTAACTGCTCATCACTAAGGGCAATCCCCTTCTCAAGAAGCATAGCTTTGAATTGTTCGATGTTCATCAGCAAAACTTCCTCTTTTTGTAAAAATTATGGATTACTTGTTCTAGCCACTCTTCCTTGTTCTAGATAAACAAGAAGGATGGATATATCGGCTGGGTTTACGCCAGAGATTCTAGATGCCTGTGCAAGTGATAATGGTTTGATTTGCTTTAACTTTTGCTTTGCTTCTGTTGCTAGTCCTGAAATGGAATCGTAGTCGATGTTTTCAGGAATTTTCTTATTTTCCATTTTCTTTAAGCGTTCAACTTGCTGAAGTGATTTTTCAATATAGCCTTCATACTTAACTTGAATTTCAACCTGCTCTTTTATATCTTGATCTAATTCCACGTCACTCGGTGCAAGACTTTCGATATGTTTATAGGCCATTTCCGGCCGCTTCAATAAATCAGATGCAAGAATTCCATCCTTAAGCTCACTGCCGCCAGTGCTTCGAATAAGCTCCTGAACTTCTGCTGAAGGCTTTAATCTGGTTGACGCAAGTCTTTCCTTTTCTGCTTCAACTGCCGCTTTTTTAGCTAAAAACCTTTGATAACGTTCTTCAGGTATAAGACCTATGGAATAACCAATATCGGTTAATCGTAAGTCTGCATTATCATGACGTAAAAGAAGACGATATTCCGCTCTGGAAGTGAGCAGACGATACGGTTCATTTGTTCCTTTTGTAATTAAATCATCTATTAACACACCAATATAGGCATCTGAACGACTAAGGATTAATGGCTCTTTTCCAAGTGCATTTAGACCCGCATTGATTCCTGCGATAATCCCTTGTCCCGCTGCTTCTTCATATCCTGAAGTTCCATTAATTTGACCAGCAGTAAAGAGGTTTTTTACCACCTTTGTTTCAAGTGTCGGCCA
Source organism: Bacillus sp. (in: firmicutes) (assembly GCA_031177865.1). GTDB lineage: Bacteria > Bacillota > Bacilli > Bacillales > Cytobacillaceae > Neobacillus. The sequence continues at coordinate 16,369 of JAPSKD010000080.1, forward strand.
AAGCTGAGTCGGATCTATGGCATCATACTCAATCGCATATCCAGATCTCATCATTTGAACATTTTCTAAACCTGGAATGGTTTTGAGGATTTGCTGCTGAACATCTTCAGGTAAACTAGTCGACAAGCCCTGCACATAAACCTCTTGCGTTTTTCTTCCTTCAGGCTCAAGGAAAATTTGGTGGCGCGGCTTATCGTTAAAACGAACCACTTTATCTTCAATCGATGGACAATAACGCGGACCCGTTCCTTTTATCATTCCGGAATACATTGGTGAACGGTGGAGATTCTGGTCAATCAACTGATGAGTTTGCTCATTTGTATACGTCAGCCAGCATGGAAGCTGGTCAGTAATATACTTAGTTGTTTCATATGAGAAAGCTCTTGGAACTTCATCCCCAGGCTGAATCTCCGTTTTACTGTAATCGATCGTATGACTATTCACGCGTGGCGGAGTTCCTGTCTTAAAACGAACGAGTTCAAATCCAAGCTCCTCTAAATGCTCCGATAACTTAATCGATGGCTGTTGGTTATTTGGACCGCTTGAATACTTTAATTCTCCGAGAATGATTTCGCCGCGGAGATACGTCCCAGTCGTAATGACGACCGTTTTGGCACGGTAAATCGCACCTGTTTTGGTAATAACTCCGACACAGACGCCGTCCTCAACAATCAGTCTTTCTACCATCCCTTGAAGGAGTGTCAAATTTGGTGTTTCTTCAATTGTTTTCTTCATTTCATACTGGTAGTCGACTTTATCCGCCTGTGCCCGCAGTGCACGCACTGCTGGACCCTTCCCTGTATTCAACATTCTCATCTGTATATATGTTTTATCGATATTTCGTCCCATTTCGCCGCCAAGTGCATCTATTTCCCGGACAACAATTCCCTTTGCCGGTCCGCCGATGGATGGATTACATGGCATAAAGGCCACCATATCGAGGTTAATGGTGATCATTAGTGTTTTAGCACCCATACGTGCCGCCGCGAGGCCTGCCTCACTGCCCGCATGACCTGCACCAATGACGACAACGTCAAAATTACCTGCTTCGTATGACATCTCTTTCCTCCTCTTTCTAACTCTACCGTAGAGCTTCAGCATTTATTACTCGCTTCCGCTTTTCTTATTGTCTAGCTCCAGCGCCTAGACCCTCGAGGTCACTTCGGTCCATCTGAAGAAGTCAAAGTGCGCGACTTCTCCAGATGGCCCTCCAGCGCTTGTCGGGGCTGAACGAGGCGCTTCCGCTTTTCTTATTGTCTAGCTCCAGCGCCTA
>JAPSKD010000081.1 GCA_031177865.1 Bacillus sp. (in: firmicutes)
AAACCTGCAGTAAACCAAGAATATCCTAGATATAAACGTAAGACTGTTAATATTCCAGCCGCAATTTTGTTTTCTCTTAAAAATTTCATAAACATTTTAAAGCCATCTCCTTGTTAAATATGTTTTAGATATTTATTACACTGCTAATATAACAAATTAATCTTGAGTTGAGGGTAAATTGCTCACTATTTCACATATCTGTAAAAAAGATTTGAACAAATTGTAAACAAGGCTGTATGGCAGAATTGACTAAAGCTGCTCTTCAATTCGGAAATCTTCTTTCAGACCTTCATCTTAAGTGGAGTACTAATGCCACGGGGAGGAAATTTTTACAAAAAGCTATTGATAAAACTACTATCATTAGTTAAAACGAAACTAATGATAGTAGTTAAGAGGGGTTGGGGATTGTGAGATTGATCAATAACGGTTTTTTATATTAGGTCACATTTATGGCAAGTGTCTTTCCGGTTAATTGTTATTTGGTTGAGGAAGAGGCTGGATTAACCTTGATTGACGAAGCTCTTCCATATAGTATGAAGGGAATATTTAAGGCTGCTGAAACGATTGGGAAACCAATTAGCAAAATAATTTTGACTCACGCACATGAGGATCATGTGGGTGCACTTGATAGGATAAAGGAAGAACTCCCGAATGTACCTGTTTATATTTCGGTAAGGGATAACAGAATAATGAATGGTGACACTTCGCTTGATGAGCATGAGCACCAAACTCCGATTAAGGGCGGCGTCCCGAAAAAGCTCAAGACCAGAGCAAATGTACTATTAAAAGAAGGGGACCTTATCGGATCGTTGGCAGCAATTGAAACTCCGGGACATACACCGGGGTCAATGTCTTTTATTGATACGCGTACGAAGGCCATGATTGCAGGGGACGCCTGCCAAACTAGAGGCGGGATTGCAGTAGCAGGAGACATCAAGCCATGGTTTCCGTTTCCAGCCTTTGCTACATGGAGTAAGGAAACCTCTTTAACAAGTGCAAAGAAGTTGGTAAGTTACCAGCCTAAACTTCTTGCAGTCGGACATGGCGAAATGCTGGAGAATCCGATTGGGGAAATGGAAAAGGCGATTAAACGTTTTGAGCAGAAATTGAACTAAGGGAGTTAGAGATGGATGTCACCAAGACCAAAGGTTGGACTTGAACTAACAGAGATTTTGGAAGCAGCAGCGGAGTTATCAGATCAATTTGGGATGCAAGAAGTTACCTTGGCAAATCTAGCCAAGAAATTAGGAATCCGTCCTCCTTCTTTATATAACCATTTTGATGGTTTGGACGGGTTAAGAAAGAAATTGGCGATTTATGGGATAGAACGGCTATATGACGAATTAGCCCAAGCCGCTATTGGAGTCGCAGGTGACGAAGCTGTAATGACTATAAGTAAAGCGTATGTTAACTTTGTACGGAAGCATCCTGGGATTTATGAAGCAACTTTCATGGCACCTGATATGTCAGATCAGGAGGTTCAGCTTGCAGGTTCAAAGGTCGTTGAACTCACCGTTCGTGTTTTACAGGCTTATAGGTTAGAAGGGGACACTGCTTTACATGCAGTAAGAGGCTTGCGAAGCATTTTACACGGCTTTTCTTCATTAGAAAAGAGTGGTGGATTTAAAATGGCGTTAGATCTAAATGAAAGCTTGGAAATTATAATAAAAGCGTTTATTCAAGGCATTCAAGAGAGTTAGTTTTTTTAGGGGAAAATTAGTATCGCAGATATATTGAGATTATCGCAGATATATTTGAATTAACGCAGATATAAATAAATCATCGCAGATATCGCGAGATAAACTAAACCAAAAATTACCAAAACCTTCAAAAAACAAAGAAAATAATACCATTTTTGCTAAACTTAAGAGACTTACCAAATGGCAAGTCTTCTTTTTTAATAAGATGTTATAATATTAGTAATATCATGATTAAAGGAATGAAATATATGCGCAAACTTGAGAAATTGGGTCTAGTATTGGACGTTGAAACAACAGGATTAGGGCCGACAACCGACGAAGTAATAGAACTTGCTCTGAAATTGTTTTCTTATAGAACAGATACGGGAGAGATCCAAGAAATTATTGAGGAGGATTCTTTCTTGCGAGAACCACTTACAAGTTCTGCTAGAAGGAACTATGACCGTGCGTACCAAATTCATGGGATTCCCTATGAACTCGTGGCAGGAAAGAGTTTTACAGATGTTAAGATAAAATCTTATTTCCATCGCGCAGATTCCGTCTTTGCTCACAATGCTTCCTTTGACCGCAGCTTTCTCTATCATATGTACCCTGAAGTGAATGATTTAAAGTGGTATTGTACCATGCGGGGTGTGAAATGGAAAAACTATGGCTTTCCAAATGGTAAACTCCTAACCCTATTGCAGGCACACCAAATTACAAACCACCAAACACATAGAGCACTTGACGATATTACATACCTCATGGACCTGCTTAGAAAAACAAGTCCTAATGGAAATCTCTATCTTCAAGAAGTACTCGAAAATGGACCAATGAGAAAATACCTGCCAGCAGCCACCCGAACCAAAATGGGATAATGGAAACAAGAACAGCAACAGACCAAACCCTCTGCGATTTGGTCTGTTTTTTCATGTGTTTTTTCAACTGTCCGCCTGAGGGGTGGAAGTGTCCCCCTTAGGTGGATAGTGTCCACGAACGGTGAACACCTTTTACGGTGTCACCCTGGTGAACACCTTTTTTAGGTGTCACCCTGGTGACAGGCACCATTATAAGTATCGATCTTCAACGATTTTGCAATGGTGCATTTGGTGGCCGGCGATGATGTAGGCGATGGCTCGGGTTGTGATTTCCATTCCGTTTGCGTTGCCTTTGTTTTCCCATGCTTGATTGGGAAGGTTTTGAATTAGGGTGATGGTTGCGTGTCTGACGGCTTTGAAGTCTTCTAGGATGGTATTCAAGGATAGGTTGTTTGTTTGTGCGGCCTGTACGTAATCGTTTTCGTTAAATCCTGCTAAAGGTGTTTGATCACCACGGCCTACACGCAAAAGGCGGTAGCTCATGATTCGTTCTGTATCGGTTATGTGGCCAAGTACTTCTTTAATACTCCATTTGCCAGGTGCATAACGATGCAAACTAACTTCATCAGAAATGCCTTCGAAAAGAGAAACTGTCTTTTCAAGATTTTCTTTTAACAACCGCACTAAGTCACCTTCAGGGACTAGGTCAACATATGGTACAAAATAATCGGGATACTCATTTTTTTCTGGACGTTGAAACATATGATTCTCTCCTTCCAAGTTATAATCTACAAAGCAAGCCTACCATAATATTTGTAATAATTAAATAATTTAGCGCATTCCGGTAGATTATTTAGATGGAAAAAAATTTTTATAACCGCTTACAAAATATTATTGACGAAAATTGTCGAGGGTGATATTCTGTGTATACAGTTAGTTTGTTAGTTCATTAAACAAATTAATTGAAAATATTTAAACACTCTCGAGAAGTTAAAAAATAAGCAATGAGTATTATTGTAAAGGGATTCATAAAATAAGTTTCAATGTGTCTTAGCAATTATTTAAAGGGTTTACATTTTATTATTAGTAGAACGATTTATTAGGAGGGTTAATGATGGCAAGAGCACTACAACAGAAAGTTGACACCCCGCAAAATGAGGGGAAAACAGTACGTCCATTTGGGACGAAAGATAAATTAGGTTACTTGTTTGGTGATTTTGGAAACGATTTCTTCTTTATTCTTGTTGCAGCATTCCTTATGGTTTTTTATACGGATGTATTCCATCTTAATCCGGCAGCAGTCGGTTTTCTATTCTTAATCGCACGGTTGTGGGATGCAGTAGCTGATATCACATGGGGTCGCTTCATCGATACAAGAAAAGCAACTAAAAATGGTAAGTTCAGACCATGGATTCTGAGAATGTCAGTTCCGCTAGTTGTTTCGGGTGTATTAATGTTTGTTCACATTCCTGGTATGTCTGATGGATTTTACCTTGCATATGCTTATGTAACATATATTATTTGGGGAACATTATATTCTACTGTGAATATTCCTTATGGCTCAATGGCTTCTGTTATCACAGCAGATCCTGTTGAACGTACTGCTTTATCAAGCTGGAGAACAATAGGTGCTAATTTAGCCGGCTTAATTATCAACGTAGCTGGACCAATGATTTTATTTGTTGACAATAAAGTTGATGCGAATCGATTCCTTCTAGCTGCATTAATTTTCGGTGGTCTTGCAATCGCTTGTTATATTGCTTGTTATAAATTATCTGTTGAACGTATTGTAATGGATGAAACAAAAAAACCAAAAGCAAGCTTTGGCAAAACCGTAAAAGGTCTTGGTAAAAACAAACCATTAATTTGGTTCCTCATTGCTTCTTTAGTATTCATGATTGTCTTTATGTTAATTGGTACTGTAAACGTGTATTTATTTAAAGATTTCTTTGGAAACGCCAAAGCTTTAAGTATGGTTGGTCTTCTCCAATCAGCTGCAGTATTTGTTGGTTTGCCATTGATAAAACCATTGGTTTCAAAATTTGGTAAAAAAGAAGTAGCTTCAGGTGGTATCTTACTTGCAGCACTTGTATATACAGTTTTATTTTTCCTTCCAAACTTAACAGCAACACAATTTATCGCAGTATTAACAGTGGGTATGTTTGGTTATGGTATTTTCAATCTTGTCATTTGGGCTTTCGTTACAGACATTATCGATTACCATGAGTATTTAACTGGTCTACGTGAAGATGGTACCGTTTACTCCATTTACTCAATGGCTCGTAAAATTGGACAAGCTGTTGCCGGTGGTGTTGGTGGTGCAGCGATTGCAGCGGTAGGATACCAAGCAGGAGCTGAAGCACAAACAGCTGAAACTCTACAAGGAATTCATGCACTTGCTACATTAGTGCCTGCAGCATCACTGCTTGTTGTATTCCTAATAATTGTATTCCTTTATCCATTAAACAAAAAACGTACTGAACAACTTACAGCTGATTTAGCTGCAAGAAGAAAAGCATAATATTTCATTAGAGATAAGGTTGTTATGGCTGTTGCATAACAACCTTATCTATTTTGCAATTGGAAAGCATTCCTACACACTCTGTTTTATCCCCGCTTCTACAAAGCTATCTATTAATAAAAATCCCCTTTCAGAAGTTGAAAGGGGATCATTTGGCGAATAACAAACTATAAATTAGATGTTAACGCTTGCATTTTTTCTTTGTTTAAAATCATATTTTAAGTTCAACATTGGAACTTCTAAAAAATGTTTAATTGCGAGAGCACAAGCTCCAAGAACAGCAGAGTCTCTGCCAATTGAAGAAATCTGCAGTGCACGGTAATGGCTAATAGAAGAATTCAAATTCCCTCTTATTTTATCGAGAGAATTCGGGTACATCCGCAGGAGCTCACTATCAAGCACAAGCACGTCAGGATTGTACATGTTAATCATATTGTTTAAACCAATTGAGAGGTAGAAAATAAATTGTTCCATCAATTGATGTACTTCTTCGTCATCCTCATCCAGCCATTTTTGAATATCTTCGTACGTTACAGAAGTCATTTTCCTTGTATCAACTAAATGCTTGAATAGTGCATTTTCTGAAGCATATCTTTCCCAGCATCCTTTATTGCCGCAATTGCATGGTATTCCATTTGGAACAACAATCATATGGCCAATCTCACCAGCAAACCCATCATGTCCGCGAAAGAACTCGTTGTTCATCATCATCCCTAAACCAATACCAGAATAAAGAGTAGCAGATAATAAGTTATCTGTTTCATGATGCACATATACCCGCTCAGCAAAAGCACTAAGGTTCGCATTGTTTTCTATATACACATTGATGTCAATTTGTTTTTCAATATCCTTCTTTAGAGTAATGTTATTCCAGCGTAAGCGTGGTACATAGTGGATGGTTTCATCTTTTCCAACTAGACCATGAATGGCAATAACAATTCCGATAATTCCATATTGACTGTAAGCGTATTCAGATTTATACACTTTTATATGCTCAACTAAGAGATTCAGTATCTCTGTGTAGTCTTTCGTATTTGTTTCAATCCTTTTGGAGTTGATTGGAGTTCCCGTAAGATCAGAAACCGTAAATGAAATATGGTCAAAATCAAGGTCAATGCCAAGAGCATAGCCTGCCTCACTGTTAATAGAAAGCATAATAGGTTTTCTTCCAACTGTATAATGCTCAAGCTGTGTTTCTACTATAAGACCTTCTTCTATTAAATCGGCTACCTGTGCTGAGATGGTTGCACGTGTAAGAGCTGTTACTTTTGATAAATCTGCCCTAGAAATTAACCCTTCTTTGACAATCTCTCTAAGAATAATCGAGCGATTGATTTTTTTTATATATGATGCGTCACCGGTAATCATTTGTATCCTCCATTTCGAGCAGTTTTTCTACTATAACAATAGTATAACAGGTTATCTCATGTAGGTCTCTGTCGATTTTCAAAAAATAACAAACTGTCAATTGACTTAACAAATTAAACATGATAAGTTATTAGTGTAATTAATTTGTTTACTAAACAAATTAAGAGAAGCTTTTTTCGAAATCATTTAATAAATTTGTAAGGGTTTACAGAAAATATTAGTAATTGGAGGGTATCGAATGAAAAACTTTTTAGACAAAGACTTCTTGTTAGATACAGAAACATCCATAAAATTATTTGAAAATGCAGCACATGGATTACCGATATTTGATTTCCACTGCCACTTAGATCCGCAAGAGGTCTGGGAAAATAAGTCATATGAAAGTATTACTCAATTATGGCTTGGAGGAGACCATTACAAGTGGCGTACCATGCGTATCAACGGTATTGCAGAAAAATATATTACCGGTGATGCAACAGATTGGGAGAAATTCGCTGCTTGGGCAGAAACGGTACCAAATCTAATTGGCAACCCGCTTTATCATTGGACTCACATGGAGTTGAAAATGTTCTTTGGAATTGAAACATTACTAAGCCCTTCAACTGCACGTGAAATTTTTGATGAATGTAATGAGAAACTAAAATCTTCTGAGTATACAGCGAGAGCTTTTATTGCGAAATCAAATGTTAAGTTTATTGGGACAACTGATGATCCTAATTCAACATTAGAATACCATCGTTTATTAAAGAATGACGAAACCTTTGCTCCTATTATCGCACCAACATTCCGTCCAGATGGAGCACTTTTCATTGAGCGTCCTACATTTGTCAGCTGGACCCGGAAATTAGAAGAGGTTTCTAGAGTTAAAGTAGATTCACTAGACGGTTTCTTGAATGCACTTCAGCAACGTGTTGATTTCTTTCATGAAAATGGCGGTCGTGCTTCTGACCATGATATTCAAAAAATGGAATATGTAGAAACAACAAAGGAAGAGATTGAAGTTATTTTCAAGAAGGGGTTGAACGGTGAACAGCTTTCTAATGAAGAACTGATTGCTTACCGTTGGTTCCTATTAACAGAGCTTGGAAAAATGTATGCTGGAAAACAGTGGGTCATGCAGCTTCATATGGGTGCATTAAGAAATAACAATACAAAAATGAAAGAGCTTATTGGTCCAGACACAGGATTTGATTCTGTCGGTGAATCTAATTTTGCTGAAGGTGTATCTCGATTCCTTGATACCCTTGAACAACAAAATGCTTTACCAAGAACGGTATTATTTAACCTGAATCCTAAAGATAATCCTGTCCTTGCTGGTATGATGGGGAACTTCTATGAAGAAGGCGTTCCTGGTAAAATCCAGTTTGGTTCTGGCTGGTGGTTTAACGATCATATCGATGGAATGGAAAGACAAATGAAAGATCTTGCTAACGTAGGTCTGTTGAGCCATTTTATTGGAATGCTGACAGATTCACGCAGCTTCCTTTCTTATGCACGTCATGAATACTTCCGCCGTATACTTTGTAACCTATTAGGTGATTGGGTAGAAAGAGGACTAGCGCCTAATGATATGGAATACCTTGAGCAAATGGTTAAAAATGTTGGCTACAATAACGCAGAAAAATACTTTTTACAACGCTAAGAATTAAGTTGGATTAAGGGGAGTCCTTCAAAAGGGCTTACCCCTTTAATACCATAGAATAAAGTGTTAATTCGATTTAATTGAGCAAGCTAAAATCGCAAGAGAATTTTTTTGTTTTTAATAGGAAAGCACGACAAATTAGCCGAAATAATTGATGTTCTAATTGTTAATCGTTATTATGGATGGTATGAGTATAGGAAGTGCCGGACGGCAACTCCAGACTTCAACTAAGGTATAAAGTAAAAAAATTTCTAACTAGATCAAGGAGAAAGAGGGAAAACAATGTCTAAACAACAAATTGGTGTCGTAGGGTTGGCAGTTATGGGTAAGAACCTTGCTTTAAATATTGAAAGCCGCGGTTACTCTGTTGCTGTTTTCAACCGTTCTTATGACAAAACAGAAGAGTTCCTGAAGAACGAAGCGGAAGGAAAGAACTTTGTTGGTGCACGTACAGTTGAAGAATTCGTTAATTCTTTAGAAAAACCTCGCAAAATTTTATTAATGGTTAAAGCAGGTACTGCAACGGATGCAACCATCGACTCTTTAAAGCCATTTCTTGAAGAAGGCGATATCCTAATCGATGGAGGGAATACATTCTTCCAGGATACAATCCGACGTAATAAGGAATTAGAAACAGCTGGATTCCATTTCATTGGAACGGGAGTTTCAGGTGGAGAGGAAGGCGCGTTAAAAGGTCCTTCTATCATGCCTGGCGGTAAGGAAGAAGCTTATAATCTTGTAAGACCAATACTTGAAGCCATCTCTGCAAAAGTAGAAGGGGACCCTTGCTGTACATATATTGGTCCAAACGGTGCAGGTCACTATGTGAAAATGGTTCATAACGGAATTGAATATGGAGATATGCAGTTAATCTGTGAAGCCTATTTTATTTTGAAAAATGTCCTTGGTTTAGATGCGAAGGAGCTTCACGAGGTCTTTGCTGAATGGAACAAAGGCGAATTGGACAGCTATCTGATTGAAATCACTGCAGATATCTTTACAAAAGTGGATGAAGAAACAGGTAAGCCAATGGTTGACTTGATCCTCGATACTGCTGGTCAAAAGGGCACAGGAAAATGGACAAGCCAAAATGCACTTGATTTAGGTGTTCCACTTCCAATCATCACAGAATCCGTATTTGCCCGCTTTATTTCTGCAATGAAGGATGAGCGTATAAAGGCAAGCAAGGTTCTTAATGGACCTGAAGTAAAGGCGTTTGAAGGTAATAAAGAAGAATTAATTGAAGCAGTTCGTAAAGCATTGTATATGAGCAAAATCGTTTCTTATGCACAAGGTTTTGCACAAATGCGTGCTGCGTCTGAAGAATATGATTGGAATCTTCGTTACGGCGATATCGCGATGATTTTCCGCGGCGGTTGTATCATCCGTGCACAGTTCCTACAAAAAATTAAAGATGCTTATGACCGTGATCCAGAATTAAGAAACTTATTATTAGATCCATACTTTAAAGAAATCGTTGAAAATTATCAGCAGCCATTACGTCAAGTTCTTGCTGTAGCAATTGAACGAGGTATCCCAGTACCATCATTTGCAAGTGCAATTGCTTACTATGACAGCTATCGTACTGAAACACTTCCAGCGAATCTGCTTCAAGCACAACGTGACTATTTTGGAGCGCATACGTATCAACGTATTGACAAAGAAGGCGTATTCCACACAAACTGGATGGAATAATGGTTTCATAAAAAACAACTGTAAAAGGAGACAAATACTAGCCCTAAACGCTGTATTGTCTCCTTTTTGTTTGTCTGGAAACTGTAGTTAAAAAGCAATTTCAGTCAAATAATAAAAAATATTGAGCAGTTTTAGAGAATGTTTTTTGTTTCTATCTGCAATATAATATAAATATGTTCAGTTAACAAACTTATATGTTAACGCTTACTTCTAAGGGTGTGAAAGCAGTGGAAAAGTTAACTAGCTCTTCATTGAAAAAAAGAATAATGGACGAGTGGATATACGGTTTCTACCGAATTCAAGGTGTTGACTTTCACAACTTTAATTTTCACTCACATCAAGAATATGAGATTTATTTTTTTCACTCAGGTGATTGTAAGTATTTAATTAACAATCGTATTTACGAGTTGCAGCCGGGTGATATCATCCTATTAGACGGTATGACTTTGCATAAAGCGAATCCAGGAACTGACAGTACGTATACCAGAAGTATGCTTCATTTTTCACCTATATGGCTGCAGGAATCATTAATTGGACTTGGAATTCCTAATTTGTTAGATCCGTTTAAAAAACTTAATAATTGCTTGCTTCGTACAGGTTACGATGAATTTGGACAATTTGTTGACAGCCGTATAAAGGAAATAGCCCGCTCGCTTACTCATATTGAGGAAGAAATGCAGCGGACAGGTAAGAAAAATGAGCTTCTAGAAGCTGAAGTAAAACTTGAGTTGATTCAATTATTGATGGGAATTTATAAAATGAGTCAAAAAGAATTGTCTCAAGTGACGAGTAAAAGATCGGAAAAGGAACTTCATGCCGAGTCCATTGCCTCTTGGATTAATGATCATTATGCTGAAAAAGTCAGTTTAGACAGAATTGCAGAGGAGTTAAGTTTGAGTAAGTATTATGCTTCACATATTTTTAAAGAAGTTACCGGCTTTACGGTGATGGAATATGTAATGGCTTGCCGGCTAAATCAGGTCAAGTATTTGTTGGAAATGGAGCCTGATCAATCACTAACTGATGTGGCCCGCTCGACAGGATTTGAAAGCGTTGCACATTTCAGCCGTTTTTTTAAAGAGAAGGTCGGCACCACTCCTTCACAGTATCGTAAAACGAAACACAGGTAGCCATATTCCTAGGAATAAGGAGGAGAAGAATAAATGAATCAAGATTTATTGATTTCGGGATTTTCAGATGAAATCTCATCAGATTTTGATACACAGCTTGAGGTTGTTTCGGATTTAGGTATGAAATATATTTCATTGCGTGGTATTGATGGGAAAAATATTGGTGATTTTACTGTTGATGATATCAAGGAAACAGTACTGCCAAGACTGCAAAAAGCTGGAATTGGTGTTTCATCCATCGGTTCACCAATTGGTAAGGTCTTTATCAATGATGAAGAGGGCTTTGCTAAACAAAAGCTTATGTTGGACACGCTTTGCCAAATTAGCAACTTACTCGATTGTAAATATATGCGAATCTTCAGCTTCTATATTCCTAAGGGTGAGGACGCAGACCAATATCGAAGTCAAGTTGTAAGCAAGTTGAAAGAATTTACTGCGATTGCGGAAAAATACAATGTGATTTTACTGCATGAAAATGAAAAGGATATCTTTGGAGATATCGCAAGACGCTGTCATGAAATTTTAACAGAAGTAGGTTCTCCGTACTTTAAAGGAATTTTCGACTTTGCGAATTTCGTTCAGTGCGGTGAAAACACAGAGGAGTGTTACGATCTCTTAAAGGATGAGATTGTTTATATACACATAAAAGATGCTGTAACATCGGATAGCCAAAACGTTGTCTGTGGAACGGGAGAAGGTAAAATTCCAGAAATTTTAGCCCGGTTTATTAAGAGCGGATATAAAGGCTTTTTAACTCTTGAGCCACATCTCGTTCTCTTTGATTCTCTAAAAGATTTAGAACTTGAGGATGCGACCGAGATCATAAAGGATAACAAAGGGCTGGATGGTGCGGGCGGTTACAAGCTTCAATATGAGGCACTAGTAGAAATTCTTAAAACAATTGAAAGCGAGGAGAGGTAATAATGAAACAAGTAAGATTAGGTATTGTTGGTCTTGGAGCACAAGGTGGAGCGTACGCAGGATTCATTTCAGAAGGAAGAGTCAAAAACATGGTGATTGGGGCAATTTGTGACAATGACCCAGCTAAAAAGGCAGTAGTTGCAGAAAAATATCCTGACGTTCCTTTTTATGACAACTATACTGAAATGCTTGAGAGCGGTGATGTTGATGCAGTCGTGACATGTGTACCGCATTTCTTGCACCCAGAGATGGGAATTGAAGCGTTGAGCAAAAACATCCATGCATTAGTTGAAAAACCAGCAGGTGTTTATACCAAACAAGTAAAAGAACTAAATGAATTTGCGGCAACAAAGCCAGATTTAACATATGCGATTATGTTTAACCAAAGAACAAACCCACTTTATCAGAAACTAAAAGAGCTCATTGATAGTGGTGAAATTGGTAGTATCCGCCGTACAAACTGGATGATCACTACATGGTGGAGACCACAAGGTTATTACAATCAAAGCGAATGGAGAGCAACATGGGGCGGCGAAGGCGGTGGTGTCCTTGTTAATCAAGCACCGCACCAAATCGATTTACTTCAATGGATTTGCGGTATGCCTAAAAAGGTTTCTTCAACTGTAAAATACGGCTACCAACGTGATATCGCAGTGGAAGATGAAGTAACAGCAGTATTTGAATATGAAAACGGTGGAACAGGTGTATTTGTTACTTGTACACATGATGTTCTAGGAACAGACCGTTTTGAAATTTTAGGAGACAACGGAAAAATTGTTGTAGATAACAGCCAAAAAATTACGATTAAACGCCTTAAAAAACCTGAGCCAGAAATGAATGCAACAATGGACATGCGTGATGTTATGAGTATTTTCATGGGCGGAGATACTTCTGATATCTATAGCACAGAAGAGATTGAATTCCAAAGTGTATGGGGCGGCCAACATATTGCTGTCTTAGAGAACTTCGCAGCAAATATCATAGACGGCACACCATTAGTTGCACCTGGAAGCGATGGTATCAATGGAGTTGCTTTGGCAAACGCTATCCATTTATCAAGCTGGTTAGGTAAAGAAGTTGAGCTTCCATTTGACGAAGATTTATTCCTAGCAGAATTAAACAAAAAGATTGAAGAAGAAGGTAAGTTTCCTGTTAGAAAATAATCAATGAGATAAATATATCAAACGAACTCATGCTATTATGCCATGGGTTCGTTTGTAAAGGGGATAAGCTGATGCTAAAAGTAGCAGTAATAGGACTTGGAGATATTTCAAAAATTCATATTCCAGCTATACAAGCTAACCCAAATGCTGAGTTATCAGCAGTATGTGATCTTGATGAATCATTAAAAGACACCGTACCAGGGGTAAACTTTTATACTGATTATCACGAAATGCTTGAAAAAGAGAACCTTGATGTTGTCCATAATTGTCTCCCTCACTACCTACACTATCCTGTAACGAAAACTTGTATAGAAAAGGGAGTGAATGTTTTTCAAGAAAAGCCGCTTGGTCTGAACACGAATGAGGGACAGGCACTTGCAAAACTAGAGGAAGAACACAGTGATGTTAAACTCGGTGTGTGTTTACAAAATCGTTATAATGAGTCGTTTGAAATGCTGATGGACCTCGTCAAAAGCGGCGAATATGGCAAGGTCACAGGCGTAAAAGGCTTGGTGGCTTGGTATCGGCCAAAGGCTTATTATGATGTCAAACCTTGGCGGGGAAAAATGGAGTATGCCGGCGGCGGTTCCATGATCAATCAATCCCTTCATACCCTGGATTTAATGCAGCTTGTAGGCGGAAAAATGGAATCCATTAGAGGTTCCGTGGACCAATTATTGGATTATGGGATTGAAGTAGAAGACACTGCTTCCGCCCATATACTCTTCCAAAACGGTGCAAGAGGATTATTTTTTTCAACGAATGCCAATGCTGAGAACTCCAGTGTAGAGCTCGAAGTGTATCTTGAAAAAGGTAAATTCATCATTAAAGACAGCATTCTTTCAAGAGTAAATGAAGAGGGGAAAAAGGAAGAATTGATAGAAGATGCTAAGCTGCCAGGCTCAAAATTCTATTACGGTGCCAGCCATGCGAAAACAATCAATCAATTCTATAACTGTATAGTACAGGGCACTCACGATTACGTGCATGCAAAGGATGCGCTTGTATCCATACAAATGATTGATGCCATTCGACTTTCCTCAGAGAAAAAACAAAGTATTAAGATGGAGGGATCACCATGAAAAAAGGTAAAATCGGCGTTCAAATGATGATGCTAAAAGGCAAAGTAGAAGAACTTGGTGTTTATGAGACTTTAAGACAAGTAAGAGAGCTTGGTTATGGTGCAGTAGAAGTATCACAAATTCCAATGACAACTGAAAATGTAGCTGAGTTAAAAAGAGCAAGTGAAGACTTTGACATCAAAATTGCTGCCCTTTCAGCCGCTCTAGAGCCAATGATGCCAGGTATGCCAGGCGAGACTTTAGCGCATGATTTCGATAAAATTGTAAGCGATTGTAAGACGTTAAACTGTACCTTCCTGCGTATCGGTATGCTTCCATTTACAACGATCGGACATAAAGACAAAATTATGGAGTTTGTACAAAAGTGTGATGAAGTGGCAGAAAAATTAGCTCAGCATGACATTGAACTTTACTACCATAACCACCATATTGAGTTCCAAAAATATGATGGCGAATACCTATTAGATATTATCAAGAACAATACTTCTAAAATTGGCTTTGAAATGGATGTCCACTGGATTCACCGCGGCGGTCTAAATCCTGTTGAAGTATTAAAGAACTATGCTGGCCGTATCTCTTTAATACACTTAAAAGACTACCGTATCGGACAATTTGATGTAAGTGTACTAGAGGGCGGATTTGAACCGGGTAAATTCTTCCAAGCCTTCAATAATGTAGTACAATTTGCCGAATTAGGTGCAGGCAGCCTTGACCTTAAAGCGATTATTGAAGCAGGTCTAGAAAGCGGCTCGCAGTACTTCTTAGTAGAGCAGGATGATTTGTATGGACGCGATCCATTTGACTGTCTAAGAGACTCAGCGAATCACTTAAGAGAATTAGGCTACGCAGACTGGTTTTAATATATTGAAATAAATAAAAACAGGAAAGGCAGTAGATTTTGCTGCCTTATTGCTTGGAAAAAACTGATCGAGGTATAGCTTTGCTTTGTGATTTTCTGGGAAAAGGTATTCTATCAACAAAATATTTAGAAAATTAAAAAACTATTGAATATAGATAGTAGAGATGATATTCTTTATTTATTAATTAGTTCATTAAACTAATTAAAAAACAGAATAGTATTTTACTAGTAAGTTATATTTTTTTAATCAGGTATGTAAGGGGTTTCATAGGAGGAAGTGGCAGGTCAAGGGGGAGTGTTTTTTGGGTGACCTGGGTTTGCTGGTGTAAAAAGGGGATTATTGGGGAGATAATTTTTTTAATATTCAAAAGAATGAAAGCGTTTAATTACGAGGGGGCGGAATCATGTCAAATGTAAAAGTGGAAAATAGTAATCAATACAACACGGCGAAACTATGGCAAATTTGTTTATTTACATTAAATAACACATCAACAAATATCCAAATATTCATTTTGGGGTTTGTTACTTATTATGCCACAGGAATAGCCGGGCTTGCTGTTATGTTAGTAAGTACGATTCTAATGGCAGCGCGTTTATTTGATGGTGTTATTGACCCGCTTATCGGCTATATTATTGATAAAACAGAGGGTAAATTCGGTAAGTTTAGGCCGTTGATGATTATTGGAAATATCATTACATCCGGTACCCTTCTAATTATATTTGGGGTTACTCATCATTTACCGGAGTCTATGCAATTTATTTTCTTTGTTGGTATGTTAGTCATTAATAAGATTGGTTATTCCTTACAAACGAGTGTTACCAAAGCAGGGCAAACCGTTTTGACGAATGATCCAAAGCAAAGACCACTTTATTCTATTTTTGACGGTGCTTTTAATGCCATATTGTTTGGTGGCGGACAAATTTATGTATCTTCTTATTTAATGGGGAAACACGGCGGTTTTAATATGGGATTGTTTACTGAGTTAAATTCTATTGGACTTATTATTTCGTTAATATTCTGTGTCCTAGCTATCGTTGGGATTTCATCCAAGGATCGTAAGGAATATTATGGATTGGCTGAGGATGGAACAAACACAACTTTCCGTGAGTATTGGGGAGTTATCAAAGGAAACAGACCATTGCAAATGCTCTCTCTATCAGCTGCGACTGATAAACTAGCCCTTAGTATTGCCCGCTACTCAGTGGTAGGTGTAATGTTATTTGGGATTTTGCTAGGAGATTATTCGCTAAGTGGAACAATCGGGATGATTACAATGATACCAGCATTATTAATAACATTTTTGGTGGTTGCAATGGCAAGAAAACACGGTATGAAAAAGTCGTTAGTTAGATCGACTTGGATTGGATTGTTCTCTTTTATTGGTCTAATTGTGTTATTCTTGGTAATTGATGACCCTACATCTATTTCACTTAGTAATGTCGGTTTACCTACAGTATTGTTTTTAGTTCTTTATCTATGCGCATCTAGCTTTGGCGGAGTTCCATCGACATTAGTTATTCCGATGATTGCAGACGTTTCAGATTATGAAGTAAATAAATCAGGACGTTATGTACCTGGAATGATGGGCACCATCTTCTCGTTTATCGATCAATTAGTATCGTCTCTAGCTCCTGTGATTGTTGGTGCAATGGTGGGTATGATTGGATTTAAGGAAAAATTCCCAGAGGTGGGAGATGCATTAACTACTCCATTATTTAATATGACTTTATTACTTGCTTTCGGTTTACCAGCGATTGGATTAGTAATATCACTAATCGCTATGAAGTTTTATAAACTTGATGCGAAAGAAATGGAAAAAATTCAAACAGGTATTGCTGAAATTAAAGCAAAAGGGAAAAAAGACCATACTGCTGCAATTTAAAATGAAAAGAAATTTGACACCCTGGCAAATGCTGGGGTTTTTTGCACAATAAAACCAATTCACATTTTATTTACGTGAATTGGTTACGATTGGTTCGTGTGTATCAAATGGTAAGTAATTTCCGTTCTTCTCAAACTTCTCAATTAATGTTATTAAGATTTTTTTCAAGTGTTTAACCCCGGATGATTTGATACTCTTATTATTAATTATTTAGGGATTTTTCACAATGTTGCTGAAACCGGAAACAAAGGCGATGATCATTTGCATGTTTAGGAAGCATTTGCATTAAATAGCCCTCCGTTACTGAGGGCTAAACTCTATTTGCGTCTGGGATTCATCAAAAGCTAAACTTAACTCGTTAACTTCTAAAAAGTTCTTAATAGCTAAGGAACAAGCACCCATACTACAAGCATTTTTACCAAATTCTGAGATCTGCAGTTTTCGATATTGACCGACAGTAGAGGTTAGATGTGCTTTAATTTCTTCTAATGCATTCGGATACAATCGGAGCAATTCACTATTAATCACTAAAATCTCTGGATTATAGAGGTTGATAATATTGTTAAGTCCATATGATAAAAACTTAATATACTCCTTCATTAACTTGCACGTAACGGGATCTTCCTCCACGAACCAATGATTAATTTCATCATAGGTGACACTTTCTTTATTATGTCTTTTTGATAATTGCTTCATAAAGCTTGATTCCGAGGCGTATTGTTCCCAACAGCCTAAATTACCACATCTGCAGGGAAGACCATCAGGTACAATGATCATATGACCAATTTCACCGGCATAGCCATCACAGCCCTTAAGTAATTTACTATTAACCATAAT
>JAPSKD010000442.1 GCA_031177865.1 Bacillus sp. (in: firmicutes)
GATTATTAGTTTAAATGAAGATTTAGCGATAGGTCTTGGTCAAAAGATTAAAACAGTTAAAGTAATTTTTATTCTAATTGTCATCATATTAGCAGGGTGTGCTGTTGCAATAATTGGCAACTTAGCATTTGTTGGTTTATTTATCCCCCATATGGTTCGTCGAATATCAGGAGCTGACTACAGAACGATCATACCGCTCTCGATTATAATTGGTGGCGCCTTTATGATAGGAACAGATTTCATAAGTCGCATAATTTTTGCTCCACTTGAAATACCGGTCGTATCTATAGTTGCAATCATTGGCTTACCATTCTTCTTAATTCTTGTGCGTAAAGGAGGGAGCACCTTTGCGTAAAAAAAGAAACGTTAAACAGATATATGTGATTGCAGTAGTTCTCCTATTATTAAGTATATTAGCTGGAATAAGCTTAGGAGCTTCATCAGTAGGCATAAATAAAATCATCCCAACATTATTGGGAAATGGTACTTTCAAAGAAGAATTTATATTATTTTCAGTTCGTCTTCCTAGAGTTCTAGTTTTAATGCTAGCAGGCATGGCATTAGCGTTATCAGGAGCTATTCTGCAGACTTTAACACGCAACCCTCTTGCTGATCCAGGAATTATCGGGATAAACGCAGGTGCAGGACTTGCTATTACCATTTTTTATATTTATGTAGATGCGCAAATGGAAAAATATGTATTCCAACTTCCTTTTGTTGGGTTTGTGGGGGCAATGCTAACAGCAGTACTACTATATGTATTTTCATATAATCGTGAAAAGGGTGTTGAGCCTATTAAATTAGTTTTAATGGGTGTCGGCTTTGCTTTTGCACTATCTGGACTGATGGTAATAATCATGTCCGGTGCCGACCAGGCTGACGTACTGTTTGTTTCAAAGTGGCTTTCTGGAAACATATGGGGAGCTGATTGGCCATTTATATTAGCCATACTCCCTTGGTTGGTTTTATTCATACCTATCTTGTTCTTTAAAACACGTACAATGAATTTACTTTCACTAAGTGAAACAGTTGCAAAGGGACTCGGTGTATCCATACAAAAAGAACGTGTCCAATTACTAATCATGGCTGTAGCGCTTGCAGCAGTATCCGTATCTGTTGTTGGTAGTATTACCTTTATTGGTTTGTTAGCACCTCATATTGCAAAGCAACTAGTTGGAGCAAAACATCAGAGTTTCCTATTTTTATCTCCTCTTATAGGCGGTACAATACTAGTTTTCTCGGATACAATTGGTCGAATTATTTATAGTGAACAAACAATTCCGGCTGGTATTATCGTTGCGGTTCTCGGTGCTCCGTACTTTTTATTTTTACTACGAAAAGCAGCTTAAAGTGTATTGGTGTTTAAAGTTTTTGGTAGTTGGTAAATTCTATATATAAAGTTGCATCATTTTCACCCCTTTAGATATGATTGTCTAAAGGGTTCTTTTTATTTGAAAAGGACACACTGTCTCTACTGATATTACTTATTTGCTATACAGAAAGGCTACATAATCAAATATATTTAAATTTACAAATTACAAGTTTGGAGGTTACAAACATGATTAAGGTATTATCACCAGAAGAAAAAGAAGGATTATTAGGTACATTAAAAGTTCGCTTTGAAAAAAACATGCATCGTCATGAAAATCTTGAATGGGACAAAGTCCAAGTAAAGTTGGAAGCAAATCCTCGGAAAATATGGTCGCTCAATGAAATGGAAATAACCGGCGGTGAACCTGATATAATCAGTTATGATCAAGAAAATGACGAGTACATCTTTTGTGATTGTTCAAAAGAGACGCCTAAAGGTAGAAGAAGTATTTGCTATGATCGTGAAGCGTTGGAGTCTAGAAAAAAACATAAGCCAGAAAATAGTGCAATGGATATGGCAAATGAAATGGGGATTGAACTAATAACAGAGCAACAATACCGAGCTTTACAGGAGCTAGAAATCTTCGATCAGAAAACGTCAAGTTGGGTGAAAACACCAGCTGATATTAGAAAACTTGGCGGTGCACTATTTTGTGATTACCGCTACGGGCATGTCTTTTTGTATCACAATGGTGCAGACTCATACTATGCTGCAAGAGGGTTCCGTGGCTCGTTAAGAGTTTAAGTTCAGTATAAACCATTAAATTTTTGACATGATTTAAAAAATAAGGAATATATATGGAAAAGGAAGGGAAGGGGGAGCAACTATCACAACAAAGATTTTATTATTCTGTGATCCTGGAATTGATGATTCTTTAGCCATCATGTATGCCATACTTGATCCTAGTATTGAATTGGTTGGTATAGTAACGAGCTATGGGAATATAACAAAAGAACAGGCTACAGCCAATGCGGCTTACTTGTTGCATTTAGCTAATAGAAATGACATTCCTATTATTCCTGGCGCTTCTATGCCAGTTCAAGAGGGGGATATGCGAATTTATCCGGAGATTCACGGTAAGGAAGGCCTTGGCCCGATTCAACCTCCGGAAAATTTTCAATATCAGATTTATCCATTTGATACGCTACGAGTTATTATAGAAAAGTATAAAAATGAACTCATAATTGTAGACACTGGACGATCTACTACCTTGGCAACTGTATTTAACCTATATCCAGATCATATAAAGATGGTGCATTCTTTTTATGTGATGGGTGGTGCATTTTTTGTTCCTGGTAATGCATCTGCACTCGCCGAAGCAAATTTCTATGGTGACCCAACTTCATCTAATGTCGTTGTAAAGAATGCACATAATCTGACAATAACTCCGCTAAATGTTACGCAACATGCAGTTCTTTCTGAGGAAATGGTGAATTCTATATCAAAAAATATGAAAAATATCTATGCTTCACTAATGGAACCAATCTTTAAATATTACTACGAATTTTATAAGAAAAGTGTACCAGGTATACTTGGTGCTCCAATTCATGATCTTCTTACAGTCATGGTTGTTAATAAACCTACCATCGTTGACTATATACATTATGATGCAACTGTAATTGAAAGTTCAGAAGCAAAAGGAATGTCTTTTATCGATTATCGCCCAACAAGTAAAAAAGGAAAAACAAAAATTGCTGTGAATCTTCATTACGATGAATTTTTAGAAGAATTTAAAAGAGTCATGTTACTGCAATAAATTAGTCACTATAACATAAGAAGCAGGTTTTAAATCATTGTTTAAAGAATTGATTATCAAAATAACAAGCTATTCTGATTGAAAAAAACACTGCTACTTAAGAGACGAGCCGCAGTGTTTTTTAGTATTTATTTATTGAATTGTATATGATGTAGCTTTGCAAAAATACCTTCAGCAGCTACCAATTCATTATATGTGCCACTTTCTT
>JAPSKD010000443.1 GCA_031177865.1 Bacillus sp. (in: firmicutes)
CAAATGTGGATACAAAAGAAGAATATATTTTACCTCCGTTGGGTGTTTATGCCGTAAAAATCAAAATAGATGAACACTGGTACGAAAGTGTATGCAATGTTGGCTACAAACCAACATTCAATAGTGACGCTCTAAAGGTCTCAGTAGAAGTCCATATCTTTAACTTTGAAAAAGATATTTATGGCACCGAAGTAACCATCGAATGGCACCAATACCTAAGAAAAGAACAAAAATTCTCAGGAATCGAAGAACTAGTTACCCAAATTGAAAAAGACAAACAGAACGCAATTGAATACTTTAATAAAAGGCTTAGATAAAGCAGAGAATTGATTTTGGCACTCTGTTGATTGGAGCGGAAGGCACGAAGACTCCTCGAAAATGCATCACATTTTCTTCGTGCGTGGGCGGATTCGTGGATGTAAAATCAATGTCCTGCCGGCCCTAAGGTGCGCGAAGTGCCTCGTGACAGGCAAAAACCGCCTGTCCCTGCGATGATTATTCGAAGAAGCTTTCCTTAGTGGAGCGCAAATCGAGACAAATTTAATACAGCCTAATAAATAGCTTTTCTATCGATAGAACTTGCATTTTGTCGTAAAACGTTGTATTCTTATTAACGTATTACAAATAACCTTTGCTTGGCAAGTCGAGTCACCGACGCTTGCTCAGTAACAGGGGATAGTAAATTTAGGAGGTGAATAGGATGGCAATCACTCAAGAACGTAAAAATGAACTTATTAATGAGTACAAAACTCATGAAAACGATACTGGATCTGCAGAGGTTCAAATCGCTGTCCTTACTGAATCAATCAACAATTTGAATGAGCACTTACGTACTCATAAGAAGGACCACCACTCACGTCGCGGTCTGTTGAAAATGGTTGGTAAGCGTCGTAATCTTTTAACGTACCTACGTAATAAAGATGTTCAACGTTACCGTGAATTAATCAATAAGCTAGGACTTCGTCGATAATCAAAAGAAGCGGGATTTTTCCCGCTTTTTTGTTAGGTTTAAAAAAGATAGCCCCTAGTGCAAGATAAATATATTATATACATATTTTAAGTCGCAAAAATTTGAGCATACTATAAGTATATTTGTATTGATAACATAAGCTATAAACGCTTTTTTTATATTAGATGATTAAAGCGATATTATTTCGCATTATCCTCTAAAGTGATTTAGATAGAGAGGGGTAACAATATGGAACAAACGAAACATGAATATTCCATGAATTGGGCTGGTCGTAAATTAACCGTTGAAATTGGACAGCTAGCCAAACAGGCAAATGGAGCGGTAATGGTCCGTTATGGAGATACTGCAGTTCTAAGTACTGCTACTGCTTCAAAAGAACCAAAAAACTTAGACTTTTTTCCATTAACATGTAACTATGAAGAGCGATTATATGCGGTGGGGAAAATACCTGGCGGATTTATTAAACGTGAGGGACGTCCGAGTGAAAAGGCAATTTTAGCTAGCCGATTAATTGATCGTCCAATTCGTCCACTTTTTGCAGAAGGTTTCCGTAACGATGTGCAAGTAATCAGTATTGTTATGAGTGTGGATCAAGATTGTTCATCAGAAATGGCAGCAATGTTTGGGTCATCATTAGCTCTATGTACATCTGACATTCCATTTGAAGGACCAATTGCTGGCGTCATTGTTGGCAGAGTCGGTGGAGAGTTTGTAATTAATCCAACAGTAGAACAAGCTGAAAAGAGCGACATTCATTTAACTGTTGCAGGGACTAAAGATGCGATTAACATGGTTGAAGCTGGTGCTGATGAAGTTTCAGAGGAAGTAATGCTTGAAGCCATCATGTTTGGACATGAGGAAATTAAACGCCTTATTGAATTCCAAGAAAAGATTATGGCTGAGGCTGGTAAGGAAAAGAGAGAAGTAATTCTATATGAAATTGATAAAGACCTAGAAGCTGAAGTAAGAGCAATGTGCGAAGCAGAAATGGTCACGGCTATTCAGGTTCAAGAGAAGCATGCACGTGAGGATGCCATTAAAGAAGTAAAGAATCGTGTAATCGCTAAGTTCGAGGAGAACGAGGCGACAGACGATGACATGAAACAGGTAAAACAAATTTTAGATAAAATTGTTAAAGGTGAAGTTCGTCGTTTAATTACCGTTGAAAAGATTCGTCCAGATGGTCGGAAAATCGATGAAATACGTCCATTATCTTCACAGGTAGGTATTTTACCAAGGACACATGGATCAGGGTTGTTTACTCGTGGACAAACTCAAGCATTAAGTATCTGTACATTAGGTGCAATGGGTGATGTACAAATTCTAGATGGTTTGGGAATTGAAGAAGAAAAGCGTTTTATGCATCATTACAATTTCCCTTCCTTCAGTGTGGGTGAAACCGGACCAATCCGTGGACCAGGTCGTCGTGAAATCGGACATGGTGCTCTTGGTGAGCGTGCCTTAGAACCAATTGTACCTTCTGAAAAGGATTTTCCATATACGATTCGCCTTGTTTCTGAAGTCCTTGAATCTAATGGTTCCACCTCTCAAGCAAGTATCTGCGCAAGTACACTTGCGATGATGGATGCTGGTGTTCCGATTAAAGCCCCGGTTGCTGGGATTGCGATGGGACTAGTAAAATCTGGTGAACACTATACAGTTTTATCTGATATTCAAGGTATGGAAGACCACCTAGGTGATATGGATTTCAAAGTGGCAGGAACGGCTAAGGGTGTAACTGCACTCCAGATGGATATTAAAATTAAAGGGCTTTCTCGTGAAATCCTTGAAGAAGCACTTCAGCAGGCTAAAAAGGGTAGAATGCATATTCTTGATTCTATGCTGGCAACGATTTCTGAGCCACGAATTGAGCTTTCAAAATTTGCACCAAAAATCTTAACAATGAAAATTAACCCAGATAAAATTCGTGACGTTATTGGACCAAGTGGTAAGCAAATCAATAAAATCATCGAAGAAACTGGTGTTAAGATTGATATCGAACAAGATGGTACTGTATTTATTGCCTCAACCGACCAAGCAATGAATCAAAAGGCAAAGAAAATTATTGAAGACATCGTACGCGAGGTTGAAGTTGGTCAAATGTACCTTGGTAAGGTTAAACGAATTGAAAAATTCGGTGCATTTGTTGAAATCTTTGCTGGAAAAGATGGACTTGTCCATATTTCTGAATTGGCTGAGGAACGAGTTGGGAAGGTCGAAGACGTCGTTGCAATCGGTGATGAAATTTTAGTTAAAGTTACTGAAATCGATAAACAAGGACGTGTAAACTTATCACGTAAGGCAATATTAAAGGAACAACGCGAGAAGGCTGAGAAAGCAGCGGAAAATCAATA
>JAPSKD010000444.1 GCA_031177865.1 Bacillus sp. (in: firmicutes)
CTCTATTTTGTTGCGTGATACTCTTCTAGAGCAAAAAGAGGCCAAAGAATTTGAAATGATCGATTGGTTATACGGGTATAAAAAACTGCCGGCTAGAAAAGTCAGCATGTAAATAAGCAAAATCCAACCTCCTTATGATTGAATGAAACTAAAATCATTAACGCGAATTTTGTTACATCCCGAGGTTAAACGTATTCCTTGGGACTTTTTTTACTGTATTGTACCGTGACAAGCAGGAGACTTAAAATGATTCCGGTGCAAAAAGAATTGGACAGCTAACTCACTATAAATATTACCGACTCTACGAGGGGCCTTTTATTCGGAATGAAAAACCTTACGCTAAATATTAGTGGTATATAAAACCGAAACATTCGGAATTATCCTTATATTTTTGTTTGTATTTTGACAAAGTTCGAAGTTTGCACCAGAATCCTCATCTCTACGACTCCTGTACATCTATGATCTCTTCAGTGTAGATGGTTCAGAGAAGAGATAAATTCATTCCCAAAAGAGAACTTTGATTTATATAAATATGAATTCCAAAAATTGTCTGTTAATTTCCCAAAACAATCGCAAACGTGATCAATAGATAAAGGGAATGATAGAAAAGTTGATAAAAATGAAAGCTGTAAAACAATACTTCATGATAAATTTCCATATATTCACTATAAAAACCAAAAAAATCAACAAAAGGAGAGATAATGTATGTCAACTTTACGCGAAGAAGCATTAAAGATGCACAAGGAACATCAAGGAAAGCTTGGTGTTCATTCGAAAGTCTCAGTACGAGATGCAAACGATTTAAGTCTTGCTTATTCGCCAGGTGTAGCGGAGCCATGCCTAGACATTCATGAAGATGAAAGCAAAGTGTATGATTACACCATGAAGGGAAATCTCGTTGCCGTTATCTCAAACGGAACAGCTGTGCTTGGTCTTGGAAATATCGGCCCGAAAGCGGCTATGCCGGTTATGGAAGGAAAGGCTTTGCTATTTAAATCATTTGCAGATGTGGATGCCTTTCCTCTTTGCCTGAACACAATGGACCCGGATAAAATTGTGGAAGTTGTTCAATTATTAGAGCCGACTTTTGGTGGAGTGAACTTAGAAGACATTGCTGCACCGCAGTGCTTTGAGATTGAAGATCGCTTACGAAAAACTTGCAATATCCCCATTTTCCATGATGATCAGCACGGGACAGCTATTGTAACGGCTGCTGGATTAATCAATGCTCTTAAATTGGCTGACAAGAAAATTGGAGATATTCGCGTTGTGGCAAATGGTGCCGGTGCGGCAGGTGTGGCAATTGTTAAGCTCTTGCTCCATATGGGCGTAAAAGATGTCATTTTATGTGATACAAAAGGAATCATTTATGAAGGTCGACCGTTCGGAATGAATCCATTCAAAGAAGAAATGGCGCGGATTACCAATAAAGAACAAAAACAAGGAATATTAGCGGATGCGCTTGTGGGAGCGGACGTGTTTGTCGGAGTATCGGCTGCGGGCGCTGTTACTCAAGAGATGATTCGGTCCATGAATCAGGATCCAATCATTTTTGCCATGGCCAATCCGGTACCAGAAATTATGCCGGAGGATGCAAAGGAAGCAGGGGCACTCGTGATAGGAACAGGTCGCTCTGATTTTCCAAACCAGGTCAATAACGTACTGGCATTCCCTGGTATTTTCCGTGGTGCGTTAGATGTTCATGCGAAAGAAATTAACGAAGAAATGAAATTGGCAGCTGTTTATGCGATTGCTGGATTAATTTCAGATGAAGACCTCCATGCCGATTATGTGATTCCAGATCCGTTTGACTACCGGGTAGCAGCACATGTAGCAGCTGCTGTTGCTAATGCTGCGATGGAAACTGGTATTTCGCAAAAGGTCGTTAATACAGAAAAAGTAAAAGAGCGCTTATTATCGTTAACGGAAGAGAAAGAACCCACTTTAGTATAAATCAGGTTAAGGGAGAAGATTAACCTTTCAGGATACGAGGAGGGTCTTAATGCAAGTTATTAAAAAAGCAACAGCTATTCAATCATTACAAATAGGTATGGGGATCGTGGATTTAATCGCTAAACAAGGGCGGCCGCTGAAATTTTCAAATATTCATGATTTAACTAAGCTTACAAAAAGTAACCTGCATAAATATCTCAATACATTCACTCAGTCAGGAATTCTGTATCGTGATAAAGAATCTGGCGCATATGTACTGGGAAGTAAGCTGATTGAATACGCAATGGCTGCTGTAGATCATGAAAATGTTGTTGACCGGATCACACCTTATCTGCAAGAAATTAACGAAAAAAGTTTGAGTACCGTTTTATATTCCGGCTGGACATATAATGGGCCTATGATTGTCAGAGAGTTTAATATAAACCGAGGGTACAATATAGGAGCTCAAATGGGAACTTTTCTTCCTATTTTTTCTGCAACCGGAAAAATATTTATGACTTTCATGGATGAGCCAATGATTCGTGAATGGAAAGAAAGAGAATTAAAACAAACTCGTCCAGAAAAAATTAACCATCTGGAAGAGGAATGCAAATTAATTCGTGAGAAGAAAATTTCCTTTGCTAGGGAACCACTAGTTTCATCCGTATCCCCAGTTTCTTTTCCTGTATTTAATTACAAAAAGAAACTTCTTGGTGCAGTTACGCTTGTGGGCTTTTCCGAGTTCATACCTAATGAGGAAGAAGAGGAGTTTAGTCGATATTTAATGAGTATGAGTAAAGAGATATCTGGAATCTTTGGGTATAAACCACATATAGAATAAGAATCAATATTTTGAGAAAATCAGCTAAACGCGGGGAGATCCCCGCGTTTAGCCCGACTGTTGGGAAGGTTCTTCTTAACAGCTTGTTTTGTGTCTTTCCCCTTTGTAATCGGTTCTGGCGTAAACATTATACACTAGAAAAATAAAGAGGAAGATTAACCAATTAGCATGGATTTTTATTCGGAACAAGAAGCTTAATAGCGAATTTTTATCCCATTAAGCGACGGTATATGCTCGGTGTAAAACAATGTTTTTCTTTGTACTTTGACAAAATTGGAGGTTGTACCAAAACTGTCAATTATGTTGATTTTAAGATAAATAATCATCCATTTTATTATAGGAGGGATGGATGTTGAAAAAGAGATGGATCATTCCATTCGTTTTCACAGTTTTTCTTATAGCTTTGCTAAGCTTAACAGTTCACTTTCCTAAGGAAAATGATAAGCCTAAAGTTATAATCGTTGTACAAAGGTTGGATATAGAGTACTGGAAAACTTTTGAGGCAGGAGCCAAAAAAG
>JAPSKD010000445.1 GCA_031177865.1 Bacillus sp. (in: firmicutes)
CGAGACCAAAAACAAATATTCAAGGGAGTTATGCTTCCAAAAGATGATGGGAAATTTGCTCCGAAGGATTCGGTGAATCGTGCTGAACTTGCTTATTCACTTATTCAAAGTTTGGGATTGCAAAAGGAAGCCGTAGCATTCAGTGGAAGCCTTACTGTGCAATACAAGGATGAAAGAATTACTATTGAGGATGCAGGCCATGTTCCGGCTGAACTTAAAGGGTATGTTCAACTCGCGCTTGACTTGAATATTATTAATGCAAAATTTAGTGTCAGCCAAGGGCCTTATGATTTAAAGCCAACTGTTACAGCTGTCTTTAACCCTCAGGAAGCTGTCAAACGAGGGGATTTCGCAGTTGCCATGGTGAGATACTATAACGCTTTTCTAAATTAACATGTACTAAGAACTGTTCAAAAGATACCCATTTAAAATGAAACAATATAAAGCCTGCCTATTTTAGGAGGATGATATCTGTATTGCGCAGGTATCATCTTTTTTCCCGTTTAAGTGTATAGCTATTAAGCTAACTTCTTAATGCTGATTTCATTTAGTTATTAAGGCTAATAGTTTTGGAGACATTTGTAGCCAGTATGTCGGCAAAGCAACTAACGGGCATGAACCCTGTGGGACATTCGCAATTAAAGCCGATGGAAAATTAAAGTTTTATCAGATATTGCTTGGTGTTGTTCAGCTATTCAGTAATAATAGTCTACTGGATACTCGGGACGGGATGAGGTACCTAATCGTTATTGGATTGAGTTGTAAGAAACAGAAGTAAAATGCGCCCATTAAAGGGCGCAGATTGGAAAAACATTATATCCGGAGATAATACATTTATATTCTTAGCAGAATTATTGGTGACTATTTAAGGTTAATTAACACAAGAGTAATCAGTTTCATTTTCCTTTTTTCTCAGCTCTAAAAGTCAAAATAACAGCTAAGAACCATAAAGCTACCAAAATGCTTGGAATCCCAACTGATACGAAATATATATTTGTTAAAGTGTATTGCTCAATCCAATTGAGCATGGTATCACCTCTCAAGATACGAGTAAGGACGGAACCTTTTTCAATGTGGAAAACATGAAAGGGTGCCCCTACTCTGATGTACAGCTTGCCCATATTTTTGGAATATGCGTATAGGCTGCGAGCAAGGTCCAGAATCTTAAGTGGGTTGAATTATGGCAGTTGGTCTTGCTCGGTATATATAAACTTTCCAATCAATTATAGAAATATACATAGAAAAAAAAGAAAGGCCAACTGATGGGACGTCAGCCGACTTTAAATCTTGCGTAACCTTAGTATATAAGTCCTGCTTTTGATTTTTAATGAAAAAAATGAAATTACTGTAAATTCTAAAGGAAACACAATGATAGAAATATAGTTTAAAAAGGTAGCACTTAAGCTACCTTCCCATTATTTCGGTTTGTGATGTAAAAAGCTATTGCGCTAATGAAAAGTATAGTATTTATAGCTAGTACTGTTACAAAATTCATATTTAATTTTGTTTTTCAGAAGCAGGGCCACCCAACTTATTAGTGTGGGCCCAGTAGAAAATCCTAAGATGGATTAAACTAATAAAGAGACGGTTACAGCGCTATTCTATTTCAGTTCTATGTATAAATAGCTTTCTTCTATATTAAATAGGGCGTTGTTCTATTATAAGGAACGCGTCTTTTTTTATGAAAAGGACCATATTTGAAAGAAAGGTTAGTTTCCGCTTTTATTCCTACAGAAGTAACAATACAATTCACATTATTTTTTGAAAGCTTTTGATATTGTATTGACAGTATCATGCAAAGTGAGTACAATTTGAAAATGATTATCATTAGCAATTGAAGGGGAGATAGTATGGTTAATGGAGGAACTAGACAAAGAAAGTTATTTTTAACTGCTTTTATTCTATTATTATCAACATTTTTATTTGGTTGTACAAACGCAAGCGATGCTTCTAAGCCCAAAGGCGAAGATAACAACATGTTAGTGATAGCTTGGCCTAGAGATGTAGGTGAAATGAATCCGCATGTTTATAATCCATCACAATTATTTGCTCAGTCGATGGTGTATGAACCGTTAGTAAGTTACCAAAATGGTGGTGAGTTAAAACCGCATCTGGCTGAGTCATGGGAAATATCTGGTGATGGAAAAGAATATACTTTTCATCTGCGTCAAGATGTGAAATTTTCCGATGGAACAAACTTTAATGCAGAAATTGTAAAAAAGAATTTTGATGCTATTTTAGATAATGTTGAATTACATAGTTGGTTAGGCTTTATTACGAAAATAGATCACACGGAAGTAATTGACGAAAATACTTTTAAACTGACTTTAACTGAACCATATTATCCTACTATTCAGGAGTTAGCTGTTGTTCGGCCAGTACGTTTTTTAGGTGAAGCTGGATTCCCTGAAGATGGTGATACCGCAAAAGGTGTCGTTGAACCAATCGGTACAGGTCCATGGATTTTAGAAGAGCATAAAGCTGATGAATATGCTATTTACAAACGCAACGAAAATTATTGGGGTGAGCTCCCAAAAGTTGAAAAAATCAAGGTAAAAATCATACCTGATGCGGAAACGAGGGTACTTGCTTTTGAAAAAGGTGACATAGATCTTCTTTATGGAGAGGGTGTCATCAGTATAGATGCTTTTAAACAACTAGAATCCACTGATAATTATAAAACTAGCATTTCTGAACCAGTCGCAACAAGGCAGCTTGTTATAAATACGAAGAAAGCCCAGCTTTCTGATGAACGCGTACGACAAGCGCTGCATTATGGTTTTAATAAAGAAGCAATGGTTAATGGAATCACTTCTGGATACGAAGAAAAAGCAGATCATATTTTACCAGCAAACCTCCCGTACACGAAAGGCATTGATGTTAAGTCGATTGGATATGATGCAGAAAAAGCGAAAACCTTATTAGATGAAGCAGGATGGACGCTTCCTAAAGGGAAAACTGTTCGTGAAAAAGATGGACAGCTGCTTGAAATCGAGATGATGTATAATTCAGCAGAATCAATTCAGAAAGTAATGGCAGAAACACTTCAATCTGAGTGGGCAGCCATTGGTGTTAAATTAAACATTGTTGGGGTTGAATTAACAGAGCAAGTTCAGCGATTCAAAGATAATAAATTTGATATCAATTTCTTTAGTAACTATGGAGCACCTTATGATCCCCATACGTTCCTAAACATTGTTGCGTCAGAAGGGTTTGGATTTAATGAGGCAATTTCAGCATACCCGAACAAGGAC
>JAPSKD010000082.1 GCA_031177865.1 Bacillus sp. (in: firmicutes)
TTACCTATTCAAATACCTTAATCGATGGAGCCTCATAGTTTAAAAATTTATCGAGTAATACCGCTGGCTCTAGCTCAATAATCGCCATCGAACGGAATTTTTCTTGTAAAAACTTTTGGTCAATCATATGATCAAATAGGCTGATTAATGGGTCGTAATAGTGGTTAATATTGAGAAGACCACACGGCTTTTTATGCAAACCAATCTGACCCCAGGTAAATACTTCAAAAAACTCTTCCAGGGTCCCGGTCCCGCCAGGCAAGACCACAAAACCATCCACCAAATCCGCCATCTTTGCCTTCCGCTCGTGCATGGTTTCAACGGTTATTAACTCCGTCAACCCCTTATGTGAGATTTCTCGTTCCTCTAACACCTTGGGTATCACACCAATGACTTTACCGCCTTCACTTAACACCGTATCGGCAACAGCACCCATTAACCCGATACTTGAACCCCCGTAAACTAGGGTAATATTCCGTTTTGCCAGCTCTTTCCCCAATTGAATGGCTCCTGTTTTATAAGCCTCTGAAGCACCCAAACTTGAACCGCAATAAACCGCCACTCGTTTCATGCCGCTGCCTCCCTAAGGTACGTTTTAATTTGATTATAGTGAATGCAAGAAAAGAATACAAAAAACAGGAAGAATGAACTTCCTGTTTTTTAAGAAAAGCTGCGCTCCTGCATGGTATAAATGTTAGACATTTCTCTCGGTTTCTTCCATACATATGGCAAATGGTTGGTTTTTTGATTAATAATCGAAATCAGGTCATCCCACGAAAACCCATATTATGGTATAGTACGGATATTAAGGAAATCCAATTGGTGGGAGGAATGAGTGCATGCAATATCGTCGTCTTGGCAATACCGGTTTAAAGGTTAGTGAAATTAGTTTAGGAAGCTGGCTTACATACGGTGGATATGTGGAAGAACAAAATGCGGTGTCTTCCATTGACCTTGCGTACGAATCAGGAATCAACTTTTTTGACACTGCGAATGTTTATATACGTGGTGAAGCAGAAAAGGTTGTTGGGAAGGCACTTAATAAATATCCACGGAGCTCCTATGTTCTAGCTACAAAGGTGTTTGGACAAATGGGAGACGGTCCAAATGATCAGGGCTTATCCCGAAAACATATTATGGAACAATGTGATGCGAGTCTTAAGCGTCTAGGAATGGATTATATCGACATTTACTATTGCCACCGTTATCACCATGAAACACCATTACACGAAACACTAAGGGCATTGGATGATTTGGTACGCCAAGGAAAGGTTCTATATGTCGGCGTTAGTGAGTGGACAGCAGAACAAATCACCGAAGCCGTGCACCTTGCAGATAAAAAACTTCTTGACCGCATTGTCGTGAATCAACCAAATTACAGCATGCTGCAGCGCTATATTGAAAAAGAAATAATCCCTGTCAGCGAAAAACACGGTATCGGGCAAGTAGTATTCTCCCCACTTGCACAAGGTGTACTAACTGGAAAATACAAAAAAGGTGAAAATGTCCCAGAAGGAAGCCGTGCAGCACAAGCGAACACAAACATGTCCCATATCCTAACGGAGCAAAATTTAGATAAAGTTGAAAAATTAAGGACAGTAGCCTATGAGGAAGATCTAACCTTATCACAGCTCGCTATCGCATGGATTTTACGTCAACCGAATGTAGCAAGTGCGCTAGTAGGTGCAAGCCGTCCAGAGCAGCTGCAAGAAACCATCAAGGCCTCTGGAGTCAAACTATCCAGCGATACACTAGAAAAAATCAACGAAATATTAAATAACTAATTAGAACAGGATACCGCTCTAAACGGTATCCTGCTCTAATTAGACATCTTTCTACCCCATTTCCTACCCTATCCTACTAAACTAACGATTGATTAAAATTAATGCTAGCCCTTTTGAAAACGAACTATGGACTGTTTCCTAGGAAATTTTTTGTCGAGGAAAAGTTCAGATTTCCCCCACCATTCTCCAAAGCTAGTCAAAAAAATAATAAACGTTCCCTAACATTAAAAGGATAGTGCAAAACTGCACCATCCTTTTAAAATAGATAATATCGTAGTGTTAAACGCTACGAGTGACAGGCACCTATAGCACCTTACTTAAGAAAGCTTTCGTTCGTTCATGCTGAGGGTTTCCGAATAACGCATTCGGTTCATTTTCTTCCACAATATAACCGCCATCCATGAAAATAACACGGTCTCCAACTTCTCTCGCAAAGCCCATTTCATGGGTAACAACAACCATGGTCATCCCCTCTTTAGCAAGCTGTTTCATAACTTCTAAGACATCACCGACCATTTCAGGATCAAGTGCAGAAGTCGGCTCGTCAAAAAGCATAATCTTAGGATTCATGGCTAGTGCCCTTGCAATCGCAACACGTTGCTTTTGTCCTCCGGATAGTTCTCCCGGATAGCTATTAGCTTTTTCTCTTAGTCCTACTTTATCTAGTAACTCAAGCGCTAATTTTTCCGCTGCTGTTTTCTCTGTAGAATGAATCTTTATAGGTCCCAACGTGATGTTTTCTAAAACGGTTTTATGAGGGAATAGATTAAATTGTTGAAATACCATTCCAACTTCTTGCCTGACTTTGTTAAGATCGACCTTTTTGTCGGTTATATCATGTCCATTTATGATTACCTGACCACCCGAAATTTCTTCCAAGCGATTTAGACAGCGAAGGAATGTACTCTTACCTGAACCAGAAGGACCGATGACACAAATAACTTCTTTTTCCTTCACTTCTGCATTAATATCTTTTAAAACCTCTAGGTTACCAAATGATTTTCTTAAGTTTTTTACTGTGATCATGCTCATCGAAGTTGAAACCTCCTCTCTACGAAATTAGCAAGAAGTGTTAACAAATAAATGATGATGAAGTAAATGACACCTACAGCCAGCCAAATCTTAAAGGCTTCAAATGTTGCTGAAGCTTGAATCTGTCCTTGCTGTGTTAAATCGGCTATACCAATGACCGATAGAAGCGAAGTATCTTTTAAACTAATGATCGATTGATTCGTAATGGTTGGAAGCATTCTTCTAAAAGCCTGCGGAAGCACGATATAGCGCATCGTTTGTGCACTAGTAAAGCCAATGGATCTTGCCGCTTCCGTTTGTCC
This sequence comes from Bacillus sp. (in: firmicutes), assembly GCA_031177865.1. GTDB lineage: Bacteria > Bacillota > Bacilli > Bacillales > Cytobacillaceae > Neobacillus. Next base: position 3,119 of record JAPSKD010000082.1, read on the forward strand.
CTTATCAATCGATTGAATACCCGCTCTTATAATTTCAGCAAAATAGGCCCCTGCATTGATCGCAACCGTAATGATCCCAGCAGTAGTACTATTTAACGAAATGACTTGAAGTGAATTTACACCAAAATAGATAAAGAACAATTGCACAATAAATGGCGTTCCTCGAATGGCGTCTACATAAGCCTTTGCGATCCAGTTTAAAATCTTAAGAGGTGCAAGTCTCAGCAAGGCAATCACTAAACCTATTAAAAAACCTAGTATGATAGCAATCAAAAAGATATAAAGTGTCACCTGAAGCCCTTTTACTAACATAGGCAAAGCAGAAACAATAATATCCACCTTTTTCATCCCCTTTCAAAAAGAAGACGTGCTCGCTTAAAGCACGCCTTATCCTATTATTTTATTCACCAAGATACGTTTTTAAAATTTTATCATACGTTCCATCTTTTTTAAGCTCAGCAAGTCCGTTATTAATCTTTTCTAATAACTCCTGGTTTTCACCCTTCAATACAGCGATTCCGTACTGATCTCCATTTAAACGATCTCCCACAAGTTTTAATCCTAAATCCTTCTGGGCAATAGCATAAGAGATAACCGGGTAATCTTCAATTAGTGCATCTGCATTTCCATTAGATACTTCCTGGAACATCGCAGGACTATCGTTAAATTGAACAACTTCAATTCCTAGTTTTGCAGCATTATCAACAGCATATTTCGCACCTGTTGTTCCTTTTTTAACGGCAACCTTTTTCCCTTTAAGGTCATCAGCGGATTTAATCGTTGTATTATCTTCTTTAACAACAACGATTAATCCAGCGTCAAAATACGGTGTTGAGAAATCTACAATCTTTTTTCTATCATCAGTAATACTCATTCCTGCAATAGCCACGTCAAGCTGGTTTGCTTGCATAGCTGGGATAATTCCGCCAAAATCCATTGGAGAAAGTTCAATTTCAAACCCTTGGTTTTTCGCAATCGCATTAATTAATTCTATATCGATACCCTTATACTCGTCTCCTTCTTTAAATTCAAACGGAGGATAAGTTGTATCTACACCAACTTTATATACTTTTTCACTATTAGCACTTTCACTCGCTGTTTTATCGGTCCCACATGCCGCAATAAATAGCGTAAGAACCAAAAACAACGTAAATAGGCCAAATTTTTTCATTTCCTTCACTCCCCATTTTAAAGTTATTTACTATAACCCTAGTAATAAAATTATTACTTTAATAATATAGCATAATTTCAGAAAGAAATAATAGTGGCAATTATTGAAATATAACAAATCTTAGGAATGCTAGACCATGATTATCTTGATGGACGAATCAATTGCAAGCCTAAAAAGCTATATATACAAAAACAAAGAGGTGAATAGAAATAATTAACAAGGTAAAATTTAACTAATGCATTAATTTTTATAAATCGAAATTTCTTTATTTCCGTAGCTTTGCACCTTGGTGGTTGCATGCGGTCACCCGGTATAAAAGGCGACGCTGCTAACGACCTAATGACCGATTTTTTCCTCATATACCTTCTCAGCAATTCTACGAATATATATTTTAATAAACAATAAACTTGACGCTCCAACTAACAATGTCGAGAGGTTCGGAATATAAATGGTCCAAATAATAGAAAGCAAATAAAAGAAATAATAGCTAACAATAGATAAGTAGGTTTCATTTACAGTAATTAATCCGCTCTTCAGAAACTCTGCTTTTAAAGCACGTAAATATTTGATAGATACTATCAGAATAACTCCTACAACCCCTGCGAATATATAAATATCCTCATAAATAAACACAGCTATACAAAAAGCATAAAATAGATAATCTAGTTTAGTTATCGCATTATTGATGGGTGTTTCATCTAAGGCTTGCCCCATCCTATAAAACTTTTTGACCTCCTTTACTAGGTCAAACTTGTGCACTTCCACTGTTTTTTTTATTTTATAGTTTAAAAAGTTTGAAACAATAAATAGGATAATGAAGATGGTTATTAGTAGGATCAAATTGTTCCATTTTGTATAGATGATATGTCCAAAAGAAAGGTATAAAATAATGCCACAACACATAGTTCCTACATTAATATTTGAATATTTCCTTACAGCACTAATCTTTTTATTAAAAGATAGGACTATATAGTAAGTACATAAAAAGATAAATACCCCCAAAGTCAGTAAAAACAATACTACTTTAAAAATATTAGCATCAGTTGAATGTTGGGGTATGTTTAAGATAAATAGCAATAAGCATAGATAATAAATAATATGAAGTCTCATCATTATTTTCATTTTATTATTTCCTTTTCTTAATGATATAGTCTTTATACTCCTTAATTTATTAGGATAGAACTTGAATGCCACCTAAAAACTTTACATTAATTGGTCTTCAATGCTTCGAATATTATTTTCTGATTACTAGTTTATTTCAGAAATATTATTGCAATATAAATGCCATGGATGTAACTGAACTAACACCTCCCTGTTCTTTTTCTCAGAAAATTCTATGTTACGATGATACAAAGTTAGCAAACAAAGAACATGGAGGGTAAAAGAATGCTTAAGAAATTTGTATCAATTTTAGCAGTTGCTGTACTCTCAGTAACTGTAAGTGCTAATGTGCAAGCTGCGAGTATTACCGTACAAAAAGGAGATACTCTTTGGGCGATATCGCGTGCAAATAACATGTCTTTAGAAAATCTCCAAAAATTAAATAATCTAACTACTGACCTTATTCATCCTGGGGATGTACTAACCGTTGCCCCTGAAAAACGTTATACAGTTATTAAAGGTGACACATTATGGGACATTGCTATGAATCATCAGGTAAGTGTTTCACAACTTAAAGAATGGAACCAATTACATACCGATCTCATCCATCCTGGATTAAACCTAGTAATCTTTGAAGGTGTAAAAACTACTAATATCGTGTTAACAGAACAACCAATACAGGAAACTGCACCTGCAGCAGAAGTGCCAACTGAAAGTGCACCCGCGGTAGAAGCGCAAGCACCAGCACCTGCTGAAAGTGCACCGGCAGTAGAAGCACAAGCACCAGCACCTGCTGAAAGTGCACCGGCAGTAGAAGCACAAGCGCCAGCACCAGTCGAAAGTGCACCGGCAGTAGAAGCCGCAGCACCTAGTGGAAAAGAAATTACAGTAGAAGCGACAGCCTATACAGCTACCTGTGAAGGCTGCTCCGGTATTACGGCCACAGGAATTAACCTTTTAGAAAACCCAAATCAAAAGGTCATCTCCGTTGACCCGACTGTTATACCTCTCGGGAGTAAAGTTTATGTAGAAGGCTATGGTGAAGCAATCGCCGGAGATACAGGCGGCGCTATTAAAGGAAATAAAATTGATGTCTTTATACCTTCAAAACAAGACGCCATCAATTTTGGAAGAAAACAATTAAAGGTAACGATATTAAACTAACACTAAAAACACTGCAAACCCTTTATCAAATAAGGGGTTGTAGTGTTTTTTATGTAAAATAGCGCTGATAAAAAAACCCCAGATAAAGGCTTTAGATCAACGTTATTTTAACTCTACGTCAATAATAAAGGAAAACTAGCAAAAAAAGGAAGAAACATCACGCAAAAAATATTAAATTCTCTATTGCGACGATATTTATATTCTGATAATATGAAATAGCGTTGTTATTGGAAAGCTGTTATTCAATATATCTCTGAGTCTTTCCAAGCAGATAATTTTTGACCACTTCTAAAGAAGTTAAGGCCATACGGACAGCCGGGTCAAATGCCGATTGGCAACTTTAGTTGCCTTATTGATTGAGTTAAAAGCTCAAATTTTATAAGTTGGTTACTTTACAACCAGTGCAGATGCACACAACTTGTGAAACGGTCAATAAGAGTAGTAAAAGTAATTATTTGCTATATAGACTCTGATCCTATGAAGATATATTTTGAATATTAGCGAGCTTTCTTTCATAATGTCCTAGGACTTTTATGCTAAGGGTATACTTCTGTGTTACGGTATACTGAGCTTATTAATATTGATTAGATATCGAAAACAAGTGTTGTGCGCTGTCAAGCGTTTGTTCACTTGTTTTTTTTGTTGGAAAAAATTTTATTAAGTTGGGAGATACGAGAATGGGAAAAGCACTTATCATTGGCGCCGGCGGCGTGGCATCAGTAGCGGTTCATAAATGTGTTCAAAACAGTGACGTATTTGAAGAGATTTGTATCGCAAGCCGTACAAAATCAAAATGTGATGAATTAAAAGCAAAATTAGATGGTACTAGCAAAACGAAAATTACGACTGCTCAAGTAGATGCAGACAATGTAGATGAGTTAATTGCATTAATTAACGAAGTAAAACCAGATATCGTGATGAACTTAGCATTACCATATCAAGACTTAACGATTATGGATGCTTGTCTTGCAACAAAGACACACTATATGGATACAGCAAACTACGAGCCAGAAGATACAGCAAAATTTGAATACAAATGGCAATGGGATTACAAAGAGCGCTTTGAAAAAGCTGGCATTACAGCTCTTTTAGGCAGCGGCTTTGACCCAGGTGTAACAGGCGTATTCTCTGCTTACGCATTAAAACATTATTTCGACGAAATCGAGTATATCGATATCCTTGACTGCAACGGCGGCGACCATGGCTATCCGTTTGCAACAAACTTCAACCCTGAAATCAATATCCGTGAAGTATCTGCTAACGGCCGCTACTGGGAAAACGGCGAATGGGTTGAAACTGAGCCAATGGAAATCAAACGCGTTTATAACTTCGCTGAAGTTGGCGAAAAAGATATGTACTTGCTATACCACGAAGAGCTTGAATCACTTGCGAAAAACATGCCAGGACTTAAGCGTATCCGTTTCTTCATGACATTTGGCCAAAGCTATATTACACACCTTAAAGCTCTTGAAAATGTAGGAATGACTTCTATCGAACCAATTGAATTCGAAGGAAAACAAATCATTCCGCTTCAGTTCTTGAAGGCTGTATTGCCAGATCCAGCTTCTCTTGGACCACGTACAGTTGGAAAAACAAATATCGGCTGTATCTTCCAAGGTAAAAAAGACGGAAAACCGGTAACTTATTATGTTTACAACGTGTGTGACCACCAAGAGTGCTACAGAGAAGTTGGTTCTCAAGCCATCTCTTATACAACTGGTGTTCCTGCGATGATCGGTGCAGCAATGGTTATGACTGGAAAGTGGAATAAGCCAGGCGTATTCAATATCGAAGAATTTGATCCAGATCCATTCATGGAAGAGTTAAACAAATGGGGACTTCCATGGGTAGAGGACTTCAATCCTGTTCTAGTTGATGAGCCAGTGAAAGAAAAAGAGTTGGAGCTCGTTCGATAAGATGCGGTTCGAAGAATTACCAACACCTTGTTATGTAGTGGATGAGGGTCTTCTAGAGAAGAACCTAAAAATCCTGAACGGCGTCATGGAACGTACAGGAGCTAAGATTGTTTTAGCACAGAAAGCATTTTCTATGACAACAATGTATCCCCTCATTGGAAAGTATTTAAGCGGAACAACAGCAAGTGGATTATTCGAGGCACGTCTTGGTTACGAAGAAATGGGCAAAGAAAATCATGTCTTTGCCCCTGCCTATCGTGAAGATGAAATTGATGAGATTATATCCATTTGTGATCATATCATCTTTAATTCCTTCTCACAGTTGGAAAAGTTTAAAGATAAAGCCCTTGCAGCTGGAAGAAAAGTCGGTTTGCGCATCAATCCTGAATGTTCCACGCAGGTTGGACACGAAATCTATGACCCATGTTCAATAGGTTCTAGATTTGGTGTTAAACAAGAAGATTTTCGTCCTGATTTGCTTGAAGGTGTTTCTGGATTGCATTTCCATACCCTTTGTCAGCAAAACTCTGACGATTTAGAGACAACGCTAAATGCAGTGGAAGAAAAGTTTGGTCAATGGCTCCCACAAATGGATTGGATTAACTTTGGCGGCGGCCACCATATTACTAGAGAAGATTACGATATTCCGAGACTAGAAAACTGTATTAAAAGAATGCAGGCGAACTACGGATTAGAAGTATATCTAGAGCCAGGTGAAGCGATCGCACTAAATGCAGGATATTTGATTACTTCTGTCCTTGATTTGCATCGTAATGGAATCGATATTGCGATTCTTGACACTTCTGCAACATGTCATATGCCTGACGTATTGGAAATGCCTTATCGTCCTCCACTGTTTGGATCAGGCGAAGCGGGAGAAAAGCCATTTACGTATCGGCTTGGCGGACAAACCTGTCTTACTGGTGATGTAATCGGCGATTATTCTTTTGACCAGCCATTAAAAAGCGGTGATCGTTTAGTTTTCGGTGATATGGCCATCTATTCCATGGTAAAAAACACTACCTTTAATGGTATGCCTTTACCAGCGATTGCGGTTCAGGATAAAGACGGCGACTGTCGTATCGTACGTGAATTTGGCTATCAAGATTTCAAAGTGAGATTAGCTTAGATAGTATTTAAAACCAGATTCTACTATAGAGTCTGGTTTTTTGTTTAAAATTATCCACTAAATAATAACAATATTTTGATGCTTTAGTCCGTTAATAAGATATAATAGAAAGAAATTGGAAAAAGAAGATGATATTTTGGTATGTAAGAGCCTGGAGTTCAAAAATGTTATTGGACAGAAGATTAAAGTTATTGATATCCCTGTATTAGAAAAAAGCAATCGATACTATTTTGCGGTACAAGTTCGATTACAGCGATTTATTTCACTACTCTATGAGCATCCTCAAGAAAAATGCTGCCATTGTTTCCGGGAACATTTGAAACGAAAAATGAGCTGGACTGACTTCATGGATTTATACAATATTGAAGATTTTCGAAATAACGCTTAATCTTACTTATCTATAAAACTTTACATAAACAATTAAATAGATGTTCAAAACAAATGGTCAGCCGCCCACTATCTTAGCATATCGTGGGGCTGACCTTTTTGGCTCAATCTATTATAGAAATTAATAAATGTTTACTAGTGCTCTACCATTTCAATTAAGCATTAACAATCATTAATTCTTCCATCCAGAGAACTTCTGACACTGGCTGGGGATTGCGTTTGTACAGTTCACCGGCTTTAAAAGCGTGTACTTCATCATATACAGCTTTCATTTGGTTATACACCCAATGTTCCGTTCTATGTACTGGCGACCAGCAGAAGATGTCCATTTTATTCAACTCATTTGTTACCATATGGATTCTTTCATACCGAATCGATTCCATCTTTAGAAAACCATTTTTTTCATAAAATCGTATTCTTTTTTCCGAGTCAGGGTCTATCAGGGTTACTGGCTCCACCTCTAATATGATCGCTTTTCCCTTTCTTTTCAACTGATCAAGGATCTTACTGCCTCTCCCATTCCCACGGTTGTTTCCGGTCACTAGGATATAATCTATAAAGATAAAATCTGAATGTTCATAGTATACAAGCACATGGCCTGGACTTTCTTCTAATTGATAGATTCCTTGCTTTTCATGAAAAAGTATTTCAAAATGCCTTTTGGATTTCATTTCTTTTTCTGGAAAATAATCAGTCAATCTAGTATACCAGTGGCTCATCCTAATACCCCTTTGACAGAATTTTTTCAATCTTCTTCAACTTCCCCTCCTATTTTAGTGAATCAATGTAAATTTTTTATTAAGTTAGTTTTAAGTATTTGTACTTTTTGTGTAAATCTGAAAATTCTAATTTTTATTTTGTTAAAATAATGCTGTTATAATCTTGTCCACATTCAAAATAGGGAGAGTTATGCAGATGAAAGAGAGCAAGGGTACAGTAACGGCATTACTTGGCTGGAGTCTTCATGCAATTGAAGCGATTGACAAAATGAATCGACCTTATGTGGTGGTCGGTCCACCTGAATTTCAAAGTTTTGCTGACACCCATGACATCCAGTTTGTCCCATGGGTATTCGACCACTTAGAGGAACGTTCGGATGAACTTTATGAAACACTAAAAAATCTCAATACAAAAGTAGCGGTACCAATCTATGAGGAAACCGTCGAATGGGCTGGTACTCTTAATGCAAGGTTCCGAAATAACCCGCGCATTTTCCATAAATCACTGTTACTTCGGGACAAAGGGTTGATGAAGCGTAAAGCACAAATGGCTGGCATCCGTGTAGGTGTGTTTGCAGAAGCGGAAAACAAGGATGATATCTATCGTTTTTTAAATAGAGTAAATGAAGCATTAATAAAGCTGGATGGCGATCCAAATGACCCCATCCATGTAAAGCCTTTTAATAAAGCAGGAACAGTCGGCCACCGGATGATTCGCGATCGACAAGAGATTGAACAAATCTGTGATTCTGAATTTCCCCTTCTCATGGAAAGCCATCTGGATGGTCAGGAATTCTCATGTGAGGCCTTTATCCATAATGGCAAGGTGAAGTTCCTAAATATTACCGAGTACGTTAAGCTTGGTCACTCCAACTTCGTGCCTGCTTCTCCTTCTCTTGAAGAATGGCGGCCGCAGATTAGGGAAGAGATTGAGAAGCTTGTAGAAGCTTTTGAAGTCGAATACGGCGTCATACATCCTGAATATTTCATTGCCCCGGATGGAACATTGAATTTCGGCGAGGTGGCTGCCCGTGTTCCAGGTGGTCATATATTTGAATTGATTGAAAAAGCATACGGCTTCAGTGCGTTTCAGGCACAGATTCTTTGTAGCGATCCAGAAACTACAGAAGAAGAACTTGAGGCCTTTTTCCCTGAGGAAGTGGTATCCGCGAAGGGTTATGCCGGCAGCTTGATGGTATATCCGAACGTAAAAGTCATTGAAAGACTGAGTATGCCTGAGGAGCTCAAAAATCATCCTTATTTCGAACGACATGATATGTTCATACCTGTTACTTCCAAAGTGGCAGAACGAGTGGGCTTTGGAAACCATTATGGAACGATTTTCTTTTCAGGAGATGACAGCCAAATCATGAGGGAGCTCATGAAAAAATATGAAAAATATAATTTTTACCTTTAAGGAGGGATGAGATAATGACGAACCAAACAAAGCGGAAAAGAATGAGTAAACTAACAGCCGCCTTAAAAAATAGATTCGAAAATGCCCTATACAGACTCGAGGAGGCAAAATCATTTGCGAAAAGCATGTATCAGACAGAAGTCTTCCAACTGGCGATTGAGCTTTCCCGTTCAGATGACGGTCTGTCTATCCTCTATGGGAATGCCCATCGGTTTGACAAAGCAGGTGTGTTCCAAGGCGGCCCTTGGGAAGATCCGGTAAAAATGCAGCCTCCCCTGGCCGGCGGTTCATTGAAGCTTAAAGGTGTCCAATCCATTATTGAATTGTTAAGTGAAATGAGAATGCTTGCAATTGCCAAAGGGGATTACATACACGAGGGTGTTACCGCTGAAGAAGCACACGTATTTTTAAATGAAGTCCTCGCTCTTAATCTTGACCTGTTATTTCCGCCGGAAAATGAGGAAAACCGTATTCAGCTGGATGATCATATGATCCGGGCACAGCACTTGTTCCGCTACCTTGGCCAAGAGCTTTCGTTTAAGGCAATCGCTGATAAAATTGCTCAGGAGATTGATCGCCTGACCGTTCAGCGCCCGATTATGACCGGACGGATTTTAAACATGATCGCCATGTTTGAACCACTAATGGAAAGTGTAGAGGATGAAAGAACAGCGGAAGCTCTTAAAAAGTACTCACGTGCTGCCAATGCTCCTACACCACTAAGTAAGGATGCTTCCACCGAAAGGGAGTATAGGCTGAGAATAAAGGATGCCTATGCGGATGAACTTGAAGCTGAGGCTAAGATTTTTGCTGGTTCCATGAAAGATACGGGGCTTGTTTCACCCCATCATGCCGTGCTCTTGCGATTCCTTAACCGGAAGAATCCTGACTTGATTCCAGCTGCCCTTGATCTAACGGAAACAGGGAAAGCCAGCTTTAATGCCAATAGAGAATTGATGCACGATATGATTCAGCTGGCTATTTTTCCGGAAACACGGCAATCTATTTACGGCCTTGCAAGAATGCTTGACCGCGGGGTTCTTTCTCAGGATCCGGTGGTGCCTGCTATCCGCCGACTGTTCGAGCTCCCGATTCACGCTCAGGTAAAACAAATCCTTTCAAAGCCTGAATATGAACGGTGCGGAATCAGCCTGAACGGTGTGCTCGTTGCGGGGGTCATTAGTGTTCTCGGCCAGCCCCTTGGAGTCGGGCAAGGTCTCAATCCAACATGCCAGTCTGCAAGAGCCATCTCCCTCTGGTCTCAGCATGGAATCGGCCAGCTGTTGGAATACATTGCCCGCGCGTTTCGTGATCATGATATTGACATGACTTTTGAAGGTGAAACAATTCACTCAAGTCTCCTTGTTGACGGAATTGCCGGAGAAATTCACCGAGAATTGGATCCTGTATCTATTGTTCTTGTGTCCCACCTCGATAAAATCTATAACGAAATGATGAAACGAACGCTCCTTCGCGGAGAAGACGGTCATAAGTGGGTAAACCCGGAATTTTATGGGGAGTGGATTCCCAAGGGCTTCATAAATGTAATCAATCCACTAACACTGAAAGTGACCAATTATTCCACCTTCGTCAGGTTGTTCTATGCCACCCACCATCCTGACTATAATGAGGGGTACGAATTGATTTATCCAAACCCGGTTGGCATTTTCACGACTAACATACACGGGACGCTGCTCGGTTTGCACGCGGTATCGATTCAAAGAATTCTTAAAGATCAGAATGGGGATTACCGGATCTATTTTTACAATCCGAACAACGACGGCGGCCAGAATTGGGGGCAAGGCATAACCCCTAGCGTTTCAGGATTCGGTGAATTTGAAGGAGAATCTTCCCTTCCGTTTCATGAGTTTTTATCAAGGATGTATGCCTTTCATTACAACCCGTACGAACAGGGAGACATCTATATGGTTGAAGATAGCCTTGTAGGAGAAGTAGAAACCTTAGCAAGAGACAGCTGGGGTAAGAATTATCAGTGGGAATAACGGTCTAGGGGAGGATAGTCATGAAAGTATCAATCATCGGCACAACTGGGTATGGCGGCGGCGAACTTTTCAGGATATTACATCATCATCCTGTATTTGAGGTACAATCCGTCCATACGACAAGGGATGAGATTCCATTATCTGAAGAATTCCCGCATCTTGACGGAATTACAAGGTTAAAACTGGAGAATATTCATGTTGAAGAAATGACAAAGCGTTCTGATATCGTTTTTATAGCCGCCCCATCAGGGGTATCTAGCAAACTAGTCCCCGCCTTCGCAGACACAGGTATTCAAGTCATCGACTTATCTGGTGACCTCCGTCTTACCGACGGAGGACTATATAGAAAATGGTATAAGCACGAACCTGTAGGAAGCAATCTCCTAGAAAAAGCGGTTTATGGGTTAAGTGAATGGAACAAAGAAAAAATCATCGATTCTAGTTTAATTGCCAACCCTGGCTGTTACCCTACAGCCACGCTATTGGGTCTTGCACCTGTAATAAAACAGAAATTGATTGACCCGGATATGATTATCGTTGATGCAAAATCCGGTGCTTCCGGGGCTGGTAGATCGGTATCTAAAAACCTGCTATTCTCGGAAATTAATGAAAATTTCCGAATCTATAAGGTAAACGAACATCAGCATATTCCTGAAATTCAACAGCAATTGAACCTGTGGGATGCCGAAATTTCACCTATCACTTTCAACACCCATTTGCTGCCAATCACTAGAGGAATCATGGCTACTATTTATGTAAAACTTACAGAAAATATCAATACTGATAGACTTATTGAATTATATAAGGAACAGTATTTGAATAGTCCGTTCGTAAGGATCAGACAGAAAGGTATTTTCCCATCCGTCAAGGAAGTATCTGGATCAAATTATTGTGATATTGGTTTACATGCTGATGAGAGAACAGGAAGGTTAACGATCGTTTCTGTTATCGATAATCTCATGAAAGGTGCTGCCGGTCAGGCCGTTCAAAATGCCAATTTGATGAATGGATTAAATGAGAAAACGGGATTAGAGATTATTCCCTTGTACCCTTAAGGAGGATTTGGAATGCAGTTATTGTTAAAGGATAAAATGGTTGAAATTGAAAATGGGAATGTATTATCACCACAAGGATTTACGACAGCAGGGGTCCATGCCGGCCTCCGCTATGCTAAAAAGGACTTAGGAATTATTATTAGTGAAATCCCGGCTTCAGCTGCAGCAGTTTATACCACAAACCAATTCCAAGCAGCTCCTTTAATAGTAACTCAAGAAAGTATTGAGCGTGAAGGTCTCCTACAGGCTGTCGTGGTAAACAGTGCCTGTGCCAATGCTTGTACAGGAGTAAGAGGCCACAAGGATGCATTAAACATGCGCTCCTTAACATCTGAAAAATTCAACCTTAAGGAAAATTATGTGGCTGTTGCATCGACTGGTGTTATTGGCAAGTATTTAGATATGGATAAAATCGCGAACGGTATTCAAGCATTAACACCAGGTAAATCAAACACAGATGCAGTTGATTTTCAAACTGCTATTCTGACCACTGATATCGTGATGAAAAGCTGCGGTTACGGAAGCGTAATCAACGGCAAACCCATTACCATCGGAGGTGCGGCCAAAGGTTCGGGAATGATTCATCCCAACATGGCTACCATGCTTGGTTTCTTAACAACGGATGCAGCGATCTCTCCTGAGAATTTATCGGCAGCCTTAAAACGGGTAACCAATCATACATTTAATCAAATTACCGTGGATGGTGATACCTCCACAAACGATATGGTCTTGTGTTTGGCAAACGGACTGGCAGGGAATCATCCGTTAACACCAGAACATCCACAATGGGAAACATTTGTTGAGCTTTTAAAGAAGACTTGTGAAAACTTAGCCAAGCAAATTGCGATGGATGGCGAGGGAGCTACGAAGCTAGTTGAGGTAGAGGTACTTGGGGCAAAGGATGATGAGGAAGCAAGATTCATTGCCAAACAAATTGTTGGGTCAAATTTAGTAAAAACCGCCATCTTTGGTGCCGATGCCAACTGGGGACGAATCATCGGCGCTATTGGGCAGACAAAAGCGGCGATTAACCCTTATACAGTCGATATCGCCATCGGTCCTATTAAGATGCTGAAAAATAGTGTGCCCTGTGCGTTCTCAGAGGAAGAAGCACGCAATTATTTAAATCAAACATTTATCAAGATTTTAGTTGATCTCCATGTGGGTAAAGGTGCCGGTAAGGCATGGGGCTGTGACCTATCTTATGACTATGTCAAAATCAATGCCAGCTATCGTACGTAAGGCTCGGAGGAATTAGGATGAAATATATTGTTATCAAATGCGGCGGCAGTGTTTTAGACGAGTTAACATCCTCTTTTTTCACAAGTCTTTCCGAATTGGAGAATCTTGGTTATAAACTGGTTTTTATCCATGGCGGCGGACCTGATATAAATGAAATGCTCGAATTATTTAATGTAAAACCTCAATTTGTCAATGGACTTCGTAAAACGGATGAGCAGACACTAAAAATTGCGGAAATGATTCTATCAGGGCAGACGAACAGAAAACTGGTGGCAATGCTTCAGCAGCACCACTTCTCACCCATCGGGATAAACGGAAGTGACGCGAATTGTTTACAGGCTGAGTATGTAAACCGTGAAGAGCTTGGTTTTGTTGGAGAAATCAGCAAGGTTAATACAGAATACTTAGAACTTGCTGTTAATGGGAACTACATTCCTGTCATTACTCCGATAGGAATTACTGAAAAAGGCGAAAAACTTAATGTTAACGCAGATTATGCAGCCGCAGAGGTGGCGAAAGCCCTTCATGCCGAACAATGCCTGTTTGTCACCAATGTTGATGGTGTCTTGATTGAGGGCTCGATCGCCAGTTCCCTTTCAAAACCAGAGGTCGATACTTATATTGCCAATGGTGAAATTAGTGGAGGGATGATTCCGAAAGTTCAATCAGCGTTGAATGCGGTGGAAAAAGGCGTTGATAGTGTCATGATCGTTTCCGGTAAAAAGACC
>JAPSKD010000446.1 GCA_031177865.1 Bacillus sp. (in: firmicutes)
CTCTTCTTATTTATTAGCTAGTTTGCCCCAAAGTTTTGTCATTTTTGGAAATGTAGATGAGCGAGGTTCATTTATCCTTGCTCATCTTTTATTTTTATTGCCTATAGATTTTTTATTTGCCAATCAATCTCCATACTCCCCATTTTCCTTAATAACCTATTTACTTTGGAAAATGGCCGGCTGCCGAAGAAGCCATTATGAGCAGAAAATGGGCTTGGGTGAGGCGATTTTATAATAAAGTGATGGGATCCGGTAATCAATTGTTGTTTTTGTTGTGCGAAATTACCCCAAAGGATGAAAATGACAGGTGTCTCCCTTTGATTCAATATTTCTATGACTCTATTGGTAAACAACTCCCAACCGAGACCTTTATGGGAGTTTGCATTTCCAGCCTGGACAGTCAGTACCGCATTTAACATCAATACCCCCTGCTTGGCCCATTCCACTAGGTAACCATGATTAGGAATAGAGCATCCCACATCATCCTGAAGTTCCTTATAAATATTGCGTAAAGATGGAGGGATTTTCACTCCCGGTTTAACGGAGAAACTTAAACCATGTGCTTGTCCTGGGCCATGATAAGGATCTTGACCAATAATAACTACATTCGTATCTTTATAGGATGTATAGTGAAGGGCATTAAAAATATCCTGTTGATCCGGATATATGACCTTTGTTTGATATTCCGTTAGTAATTTTTTTCTTAATTGTTGGTAATAGGTTTTCTCAAATTCCTCCTCCAATAAAGGAGCCCAATCATTTTTTAAAATGGCCATACACTTTCACTCTCTTTTCTATGCTGTACATTAATTTAATTATAATTATTGTAAACAGTACCTGGCAATGTTGGCAAAGCTTTAGAATAATTTCAGAACCTGCGGTTGATGAGCATGATCCCTTAAAAATTTGATTGGGTATATGCCGGATTTTTTTTATTCTTCAATGTACACAATTCTGTAACAACTATCTGCAAACGACCATGTCCTTTTGCCCTCTAAATTCCTATATAGAGGGTAGAAAGGGTGGTGCATTTTTATGAATTTGAAATCTGGCAGAATTGAAGGGTTTGAAGGGTATTCTCAGTTTAAGAGTGTAAAGGAGTTTAATACGCATATCGAGATGTGGTTAGCGGTAAAAAAGGTTGAGTTCTCTAAGGGTGAGCTCGTCGGATTAAAACGTCTGGTTCGTTTTTCTGCAAAGGTCCCTGGGGTTTGTAATGCAAGATTGGGACTGTGCTAAAAGCGATTAATGAAGATTATCAGGGGAATGGAATCTCCCGCTCTACCTTTAAACGGATGATCATCAAAGCAAAGGATTTAGGAATCCTCACCATCTATGAAACCGAACGGAAAAATGGATCACAGTCCAGCAACCTATATAGCTTTAATCGTTTCCCACAAAGTGAACCACCCAAGGCGGAAAAATTGGACCACCCTAAAGAAACTAATAATCTTTTAAAAACAAATAATCAAAAGAATAATAAACGTAACGAACCGCTGATTGAACTCGATTACACTTTTGTTAGTGATAAAGTTCCTCAAGCTTTTGTTCAATCCGTAAAATACTTCTTTTCTGATGCAAAAACGATTGAAGAATACTGGCATATGGTGCAAATCACTGCTTTTCGATTTGAATGTGACCAAAACACAGAGGATGTTCTCGCTATTGCAATTCAGTCATTTAAGCAGCTGATCCGTAAGTTGAAATCTACCAAGCTGGTGGTAAAACCGATTGCCTTCTTTTATGGAATCTTAACTAACAAATTGAAAGAACTCTATCTCAATCAATTGCCTGAAAACAGAAGTGAGAGTAAGCCGTTGCGCTATGTACTCGAAACAGGCGAAGTCATGTACTATGATTGGCTGCACGTAAATCTAGCTTAATGGGATTGGAAAATGATAGAAGGTGTTACAATCCTAATTGAAATGGCTCTGCCTCTGTCTCTTTTATTTTATCGTGCTTATTATATTAACAAACTACAGATCCTTTCTCCATTTAGGTCACATTAACTTAATTCATGACAAGGTCTGCTAACTATTCTTCTAATCAATCGTTTGATTAAAACCGGCTTAAACCCTTTTACTAAACGAACTTTTGGTTGTTTTCAAGAATTTTTTTGTCGAGGATTAGACCACTATCTTAAGGCTAGACAAACAAACGTTTCTCAGCATTAAATTATTCAAATCCCTATTTTTAAAAAATTCTTGCTTACCCAATTACTCGGCTTACAATGCAGCCTGCTAATTTATTTTGAATATTACTGTTTCTAAATAACCAATTCATTAAGACTGGTTCAGTATAAAATTCTTCAACAAAAACTTTTCCTTCGATAAACAACAAGACAAAATTGATATCTAACCTGATACTATTGCCCATGTCATCTTCAAACTGCAGTCTCGTATACTCTTTTTGATAATTTTCAATTTCAGTTCCATAATCCGACTCGTATAATCAATATTTTTTCCTGTTTTTCCCTAATTTTTTTTAGGAAACTATAGAAGTCCGCAATATTTTCCTTAAATACGTTTTGAGTCTATACTTCCCTCAAGTTCAAAATCGTTATATGTAAGACACATAGTTTTAAATCTACTCTATCATTGAGAACTCTTTCCCACTCCTCTTTTGTTAATCGTTGATGGGAAGATGCTTTAAACTTGCTGATGATTCCTAATGAATAATAAGTTCCCATAAAATTCACCCTTTAAAAATAGGATTTTAAATGAAGTATCAAAGTTTAGTTTATCCATACTTTACTTACAAAGACATTAATGCAAAAAAAGGCGCATGACCCCCATTGCGTTACACATTAACGCAATGGGGGTCATGCACTTCTTTTTGTGAACAGTGCCTGGCACTGTTCGCATTTTCATCTATTTTTTGTTCTGTAACCGCTTTCTTTAATTGAACTGAGTTATTAAGCTAAATGATTGTGCCAATCATTGTAAAGCATGCATTGGCGACTCGGCTAAGTCTTACCAAGCAGGAGTTACACCTGCTAAATTGCGCAACCTTGCTTGGTCGCACCGAAAGTTGAGTTAATAACAAATCAAAAAATTATAAGAATCATGCTACACCAGCGAAGCTGTCACCACCCGTAATAAGGGTTTTAAAATTAAAAATTGATAGTGTTCTCTGTTTCCGATTGCTTTCCTTCTATTTTCTTCTTACCTTTAGAATTGCTTTCTTTCACTTTCACTTCCCAAAAATCAGCACCTTTAATGCCGAGTTTAATAGGATCG
>JAPSKD010000083.1 GCA_031177865.1 Bacillus sp. (in: firmicutes)
AATACAGGTACCTATTGTTTTGATAATGCTGCATTGTTTCAAGCATTGAAGAAGGTTTCAAATGATAATGTTCAAGGCGAATTTTACCTGCCGGACGTAGTTGAAATCCTTAAAAATCAAGGAGAAGTTGTTACTGCGTTCCAAACGACTGACCTTGAAGAAACGTTAGGTGTTAATGATAGAGTTGCTTTGGCTGAAGCAGAAAGAATTATGCGCAGTCGTATAAATGAAAGACATATGCGTAATGGTGTCACGATTATTGACCCTCAGAATACATACATCGAATCTGATGTTGTAATTGGTCAGGATACAATTGTTCTTCCAGGTACAATCTTAAAAGGCAGGACCGTTATCGGTTCAGATTGCCAAATCGGACCGAACTCAGAAATTGATACATGCGAAGTAGGAGATGAAACGGTAATCCGTCAATCTGCCGCTTATAAAAGTTCGATTGGATCGCATGTTAATATCGGTCCATTTGCACATATTAGACCTGATTCCAACATTCAAGATGAAGTAAAAATTGGGAACTTTGTTGAGATTAAAAAGGCGGTTTTCGGTAAAGGAAGTAAGGCTTCTCACCTTAGCTATATTGGTGATGCCGAGGTTGGTAGTGATGTTAATATCGGCTGTGGATCGATAACTGTTAATTATGATGGAAAAAATAAATTTTTAACAAGGATTGAGGATGGAGTCTTTATAGGCTGTAACTCAAATCTAGTTGCGCCGGTTACCGTTGGAAAAGGCGCGTACGTTGCTGCAGGTTCAACGATTACAAAGGATGTTCCTGGCAATGCTTTATCCATTGGACGTGCACAGCAGGTAAATAAGGAAAACTATGTTGATAAGCTTAATAAGAAAAAATAAGCATGAATATTGGAGGGCATTATGTCGAATCAATACTTAGATCCAAACTTAAAGGTATTCAGTCTAAATTCAAATCTTCCTTTAGCGAGAGAGATTGCCAAGGTTATTGGTGTGGAATTAGGAAAAAGCTCTGTAACAAGATTTAGTGATGGAGAAATTCAAATTAATATCGAAGAGAGTATCCGTGGCTGTGATGTATATGTCATTCAATCGACTAGCTCACCTGTTAATGAAAACATCATGGAATTGTTAATTATGATTGATGCTTTGAAAAGAGCCTCTGCGAAGACAATCAATATTGTTATGCCGTACTATGGATATGCTCGTCAGGACCGTAAAGCACGTGCTCGTGAGCCGATTACCGCTAAATTAGTAGCAAACCTTCTTGAAACTGCAGGGGCAACTCGTGTTATTTGCTTAGATTTACATGCACCACAGATTCAAGGATTCTTTGAAATTCCAACAGATCATTTAATGGGCGTTCCCATTTTAGCGGAATACTTTAAAAAGAGAGAATTTAATGGCGACATCGTTATCGTTTCTCCTGATCATGGCGGTGTAACGAGAGCTCGGAAATTAGCTGAACGATTAAAAGCACCTATCGCGATTATTGACAAACGCCGTCCACGGCCGAATGTTGCAGAGGTAATGAATATTGTTGGTAATATAGAAGGGAAAATTGCTATCTTAATTGATGATATCATTGACACAGCAGGGACAATCACACTTGCTGCAAATGCGCTGGTAGAGAACGGTGCAAAAGAAGTATATGCTTGCTGTACACACCCTGTTTTATCTGGACCAGCGATGGATAGAATCCAAAATTCAAAAATTAAAGAATTAGTTATTACAAATTCTATCGCTATACCAGAAGAGAAAAAGACAGATAAAATTATTCAACTTTCTGTGGCACCTTTAATGGGCGAGGCAATTATTCGTGTCCATGAAGAACAATCTGTAAGTACTTTATTTGATTAATCTAGCTCCAGCGCCTAGCCCCTCGGGGTCATAAGCTTGTCTAGTTGCGTCTCCTTGGGACTCGAGGCATAAGCCACCCCCTAGGAAAAATTGAACTGCATTTTTCCCTGAAGAAGGCAAAAAGCGCCTTCTTGCAGGGGTCGTCTTATGCCTTCGTCCCAGAACAGTCGACTCCACTTTTCGGACAATCCGTCAAGAAGGTTAAAGAACAACCTTCATGCCGGCTCGTCTTATTCCTGTCGGGTCTGGACACTAAGGAAAGCTTCTTAGAATGTTCTTCGCAGGAACAAGCTGTGCTTGTTCCGAAGGCGCTTCCGCTTTTTAAAATTAAATGTTTAGACCTTCCTGTTTTGGGGAATTTTTATAGAGACAGTTAAGAACAAAACTAGGAAGGTGACTAAACGCATGAGTACGGTTTTACAAGCAAAGGAACGTAAGGAACTGCGCAGTTCAGAGTTAAGAAGGATTAGAGAGACTGGTAACATTCCTGCTGTAATTTATGGGCGGAAGGTTGAAAGTAAACCTGTTTTTGTCAGCTCTGCTGATTTAACAAAAACAATTCGAAACGTAGGCAGGAATGGAGTTATTTCACTTGATATAGACGGCAGTAAGCATGATGTTATTTTATCTGACTATCAAGAGGATTTTATTAAAAAGGAAATCATCCATGTCGATTTTCTAGCCGTTGATAAATCCTCTAAGATTAACGTAACTGTAAGACTCGTCCTAACTGGTGAGGCAGCTGGGGTAAAGGATGGCGGTGTTCTTCAGCAGTCTGTTCATGAATTATCGATTACCTCTACTCCAACAGAAATTCCACAGCAAATTGAAGTGGATGTAAGTAACCTCCAGGTGGGCGAAACAATAAAGGTTTCCGATATCCTTTATCAAGGATCATTTACGATTAATCATGAAGAAGATGAAGTGATCGCCAGCATTCTGCCTCCTCGACAAGAAGAGGAAATCAATGCAGGTGAGCAGCAAGAAGGCGGCCATCCTGATAACGAAGAAGGCAGAGAAACAGATCCTGTTGGCGAATAGAAAAGCGAAAAGCGCCTTGTTTAGGGAAAAATGCAGTTCAATTTTTCCTAGGCGCTGCAGCTAGACAATAAGTATTCAGACGTAACCTTACAAAGGGTTACGTCTTTTGTCGCATTTATCATTAAAAAGACGTATTATTAAATGGGAGAGATTACGATGCTCCGCAAATTATTAAACAGGTGGACTGGGCCGAAAGAGAGGGTAAGAATGAAATTAATTGTTGGTTTAGGAAACCCTGGGAAGCAGTATGAAAACACGAGACATAATATTGGTTTTGAAGTCATTGATGAGCTTGCGAACCAATTAGATATTCCATTAAATCAATCAAAATTTAAAGGAATATTTGGAATTGGTTTTCATAAAGGTGAAAAAGTAGTTTTACTAAAACCGCTGACTTATATGAATCTGTCTGGAGAATCAATTAGAGCGATAATGGACTATTACCAGATTGAGTTAGAAGATTTTGTGGTCATCTACGATGATCTTGATTTGCCGGTCGGAAAAATCAGGCTTCGCCAAAAAGGAAGTGCCGGCGGGCATAACGGTATAAAATCCACAGTGGCACATCTTGGGACCCAAGAATTTAACAGAATACGGATTGGGATTGATCGACCTAGAAACGGTATGAAAGTTCCTGATTATGTGTTGGGACGTTTCAACGAAGAAGAGTCTCCATTAACAAAGGAAGCGGTAAAAAAGAGTGCTGAAGCATGTAAGGCATGGTTAGAAAAGCCGTTCTTACAGGTAATGAATGAATTTAATCAATAATTGTTCATGAGATAACCTTTACTATCATAAAATAAAACAATTCTTTTTTTGTGAAGGAATCAAATGAATAACTTCCCTTTTCACCGTAAATACTATTATTAATAGTAGTAATATAGGGAGGGTACCTAAAGTGGCCATTCATTACCATTGCCGTCATTGTGGCACGAACCTAGGCTCCATTGAACAGTCATCGATACACAGCGAAGCACTCGGTCTTCATAAATTAACGGAGCAGGAAAGACAAGAGATGGTCGCATATGATCTGTCTGGTAATATAAACATTACAGCCATATGTGAGGATTGTCAGGAGGCATTAGAAAGAAATCCCGATTATCACCAATATGATTTCCTCATTCATTAAACAGCTTTGGAAGCACTCCAAAGCATTTTTCTATTTTTTAAAATACTAACGTTAAAGTTAAAATACTAAAAAAGATTCAGGAGAGAGGAGGAACGGGCTTTTGAAAGGTTTAAAATCATTATTTCTAGTTCAAGAAGATATTCACTCTATCATATCTGGAGTCCAAGAGGGCTTGAAGGAACAGCTTATTGCTGGATTATCGGGCTCATCAAGAACAGTCCTAACCGCTGCTATTTACGAGCAGATGAACAGACCCATTCTATTTATTACCCATAATCTCTTGCAAGCACAAAAACTCTATGATGATATTGTAAATCTATTAAGTGAGGATGAAGTTTTTCTTTTCCCAGCAAATGAACTAATAGCTGCTGAGATGAGTATTGCAAGTCCAGAGTTAAAGGCACAAAGGATTGAAGCCTTAAACCATTTAAGTAAGAAAAACAAAGGTATTATTATTGTTCCTATTGCTGGGCTAAGAAAAGTCATTCCTCCAAAAAACGTCTGGAAGAAGTACCAGTTGACATATAAAATAGGGGATGACCTCGATGTATCAGAGGTACTAACCACTTTTGTCAAGATGGGATACGTTCGGGTGGATATGGTTTCGACCCCTGGGGAGTTTAGTATTAGGGGCGGAATCATTGATATTTATCCACTTACCGTGAGCAATCCGATAAGAATTGAATTATTTGACACAGAGATTGATTCTATCCGCTATTTTTCCTTAGAAGACCAGCGTTCCATCGAGAAAATAGGTGAAGTTTTAATTGGACCCGCTACGGAGGTTCTTTTTGAGGCAGAGAATTATAGCCGGTTAATCGGTAACCTGGAGGATGGATTAGCTAAAAGTCTGCGAAAGTTGAAGGACGATAAAGCAAAGATTCAGCTCTCGCAAAATATTAGTTATGAGCTGGAACAATTAAAAAATAGTCATAAACCAGATCATGTATTTAAATATCTTTCACTAGCATACGAAGGCGGTACTAGTTTACTAGACTATCTTCCTTCTAATGGAATGGTGTTTATTGATGAAATAAGTCGTGTCCAAGAGATGAATGACTCATTAATAAAAGAAGAGGCAGAATGGTATACTGCCTTACTTAGTGAAGGTCAAATTATTCATGATTTGGCTATTTCCCATGATTTAAACGGGCTGCTTCATAAAAAAGAGTATCCAATTCTTTATATGAGTTTGTTTCTTCGCCATGTTGCGAATACGAGTCCGCAAAATATTATTAATGTTTCCTGTAAACAAATGCAAAATTTCCATGGACAAATGCACTTGCTGAAGGCAGAAGTCGACAGGTGGAAAAAAGGAAATTATTCGATTCTCTTTTTAGGACCCGATGATGAACGAGTAAAAAAACTAGAACGAGTTTTAGAGGATTATGAAATAGAAGCCTCCATTGCACGCAGCGGGCAGCAGCTCTTACCTGGAAAAGTACAGATTATGAAAGGGAACCTGCAAACTGGATTCGAGCTTTCGATTCAAAAGCTTGCTGTCATTACAGAGGAAGAGCTTTTTACGAAACGTGTCAAAAAGTCGACTAACAGACAAAAGCTTTCAAATGCCGAAAGGATTAAGAGTTATTCTGAACTCAAAGTCGGGGATTATGTCGTCCATGTTAATCATGGGATTGGAAAATACTTAGGTCTTGAAACCCTAATCATTAACGGTGTCCATAAGGATTACCTTCATATTCGTTATCATGGAACTGATAAACTTTATGTTCCTGTGGAGCAAATTGATCTTGTTCAGAAATATGTAGCTTCAGAAGGCAAAGAGCCAAAAATATATAAACTTGGCGGCAGTGATTGGAAAAAGGTTAAAAAGAAAGTTCAATCCTCCGTTCAAGACATTGCCGATGATCTAATTAAGCTTTATGCAGAACGGGAAGCAGCTGTAGGTTATGCCTTTTCTCCGGATGGGGACATGCAAAGGGAGTTTGAAACGGCTTTTGCATACCAGGAAACAGAGGACCAGCTGCGGTCTATCCATGAGATTAAAAAGGATATGGAAAGACCTAGACCAATGGACCGTTTGCTTTGTGGTGATGTAGGCTATGGAAAAACAGAGGTTGCGATTCGAGCTGCCTTCAAAGCGATTGCTGATGGTAAACAAGTGGCACTACTCGTACCAACAACGATTTTAGCCCAGCAGCATTTTGAGACAATGAGAGAAAGATTTCAAGACTATCCGATCAATATTGGCCTGTTAAGCCGCTTCCGTTCTAAGAAGCAACAAACAGAAACCATAAAAGGATTAAAAGCAGGTACAGTGGATGTGGTAATTGGAACACATCGAATCCTTTCGAAAGATATCGTTTATCGTGATTTAGGCTTATTAATCATTGATGAAGAGCAAAGATTTGGGGTAACCCACAAAGAAAAGATAAAAAGGTTAAAAACAAATATCGATGTTTTAACATTAACGGCAACACCAATACCGAGAACGCTGCATATGTCCATGCTCGGTGTACGCGATTTATCGGTGATTGAAACACCGCCTGAGAACCGTTTCCCTGTTCAAACATACGTAATGGAATACAATGGGGGCCTTGTCAGAGAGGCTATCGAGAGAGAACTGGCACGTGACGGACAAGTATACTTTCTATATAACAGAGTAGAAGATATTGAACGGAAAGCAGAAGAAATCTCGATGCTGGTTCCAGATGCCCGAGTTACCTTTGCACACGGTCAAATGTCAGAAAATGAATTGGAATCTGTTATGCTTAGCTTTTTGTCCGGTGAGTTTGATGTGCTAGTCAGCACAACCATCATTGAAACCGGGGTAGATATCCCTAATGTAAACACGTTGATTGTTTACGATGCCGACCGAATGGGACTTTCACAGCTTTATCAGCTTCGGGGGCGGGTCGGAAGGTCAAATCGTGTGGCATATGCTTATTTCACCCACCGGAAGGATAAGGTGTTGACTGAAGTAGCGGAAAAACGTTTACAGGCTATAAAGGAATTTACTGAGCTTGGTTCTGGTTTTAAAATTGCTATGCGGGACTTATCCATTAGGGGCGCTGGTAATTTACTAGGTGCACAGCAACATGGATTCATCGATTCAGTTGGATTTGATCTGTACTCTCAAATGCTAAAAGAAGCGATTGAGGAAAGAAAAGGTGATTTGAAAGCAGAGCAAAAAGCTACTGTAGAAATTGATTTAGAAATTGATGCCTATATCCCTGATACTTACATTAAAGATGGTCATCAAAAGATTGAAATGTATAAGCGTTTTAGAGGCGTACAAACGCTCGAAGACATTGAAGAACTTCAAGCAGAGATGCTGGATCGTTTTGGTGAATACCCTGAAGAAGTCGATTATCTATTCCAGGTAGCAGAAATGAAGGTTTATGCGCTTCTAGCGGGTGTTGAAAGTATTAAACAAGCTAAACAGGAAGTAACCATTCTAGTCAATGAACGAGCCAGCAGCACGATTGATGGACAAAAGGTCTTTGCTATCAGCAGTAAATATCCAAGAATGATTGGACTTGGAATGGAGGGCCAGAAACTAAAAATGACCCTTCAGATTAAAGGGACAGACACAGCACACTGGCTAAATATAGCGTTTGAGATGATAAAAGGGCTTCAAGCTGCAAAAAAGGGTCAGGAGAATCCTGTATAACTGTGTAAATAATAGGAGGATAATTTATCCTCCCATAGGATAATTTTCTTGTTTGTGAAAAAATATTACGATTGTGTATATAACTTTCCAGATGAAAGATACTAAGTTCAAAGTTGGTGATGACTCGAAAAGCGTAAGCGCCTTGTCCAGAGGCGACAGGCATAAGACGAGCCAGCGGGAAGGTTGTTCTTTAACCTTTCTGACGGATTGGCTTATACCTTTGAGCCTCTAGGCGCTCTAAGCTAGACAGCTATCTTATCTAATAAAAGGTCATAACCAAGTTAGTAAAATCATCAGATGAAAGTGAGGCAACATTGGATGAAAGCAACTGGAATAGTTCGTCGAATCGATGATTTGGGTCGTGTTGTCATTCCCAAAGAAATACGCAGAACACTGCGTATCCGTGAGGGGGATCCGTTAGAGATCTTTGTGGATCGAGATGGAGAAGTTATCTTAAAGAAGTATTCACCAATCAGCGAGTTAAGCGATTTTGCCAAAGAGTATGCAGAAGCTCTGTTTGACAGCCTCGGAAACCCGGTATTAATTTGTGATAGAGACAGTTATATTGCACTAGCAGGCAGCTCTAAAAAAGATTATCTAAATAAAAATATAAGCGATTTAGTTGAAAAAACAATGGAAGACCGTAATTCGATCCTTGTAACACAGCAAGGTGATATTGCGTTAGCCGATGGCAACGATGAAACCATTTCATCTTATACAATTGGGCCAATCATTGCAAATGGCGATCCAATTGGAGCAGTTATCATTTATTCCAAAGAAGGAACTCTTGGTGAAGTAGAGAAAAAGGCTGTTGAAACTGCTGCTGGATTTTTAGCAAGACAAATGGAGTCCTAGAACTAATATTATTCTCACAAATAAAAGAGGCAGCCTTCGCTGTCTTTTTTATTTGTCTTGAAATCCAGCTTCAGCGCCCAGGGGCTGTCGCCCCTGGGCAAGGCGCTTCCGCTTTTTTATGTTATAATACACACGAGTTACGTTAGTTAGGAGATAAAAAATGAAGCACGTAAACCAATCAAAGGCTCTTTTTAGAGGGGCTTTGATTTTAGCCATTGCAGCGTTAGTAACAAAAATTCTAAGTGCTGTATATCGGATTCCGTTTCAAAATATTGTTGGTGATGTTGGCTTTTACATATATCAGCAGGTATACCCGTTTTATGGTCTTGCCATGGTCCTTTCGACCACAGGTTTTCCGGTGGTTATTTCTAAGTTATATGCTGAACAAAAGGAAAAGGGTGACTATGAGAAAATAAGGCGGCTTTTATTTGTCTCGTTCATCATTTTACAGTTATTTGGACTTATATGTTTTCTTATTCTATATTTTGGTGCCGAGCCTATTGCTATTTGGATGAATGATGAGAAGTTAGCCATTTTACTAAGGGTTGTCTCGATTGTCTTTTTACTATTTCCGATTGCCTCTATTTTTAGAGGCTATTACCAGGGGAAGGGGGACATGGTGCCAACAGCACTATCACAGGTGGGTGAACAATTAATAAGAGCTTTCACCATTCTCTTTTTGGCATATGTTCTAACGCAGTTGGGATACTCGCTGTATCTGATTGGCGGCGGTGCCATGTTTGGGTCGATTACTGGAAGTATGGTATCTGCCATTATTTTGTTTACTTTCCTTTGGATTCGTAAAGAATGGGGAATAATTGCTCCTCGAAAAGGAATGCTGTTGGGGTGTTATCGAGAGGTTGGCATCATTTTAAAAACGCTTGTCTATCAAGGTCTTACAATCTGTATCAGCGGAATGTTGATGATTATGATACAAATGGCCGACGCATTAAACCTTTACTCTTTACTTACAGAGAATGGATATGGGAAAGAAATGGCCAAGGGTATTAAGGGAATATTTGACCGTGGTCAGCCATTAATCCAATTAGGGACCATTGTGGCGGCTTCCATGTCTTTATCACTTGTACCGTTAATAACAAGTGCAAGAATAAAAAAGGACATTACTTTCTTACACGATAAAATTCGGCTGGCTATTCGAATCGCTGTCGTGATTGGTGTCGGGGCTTCTGTTGGTCTTTGGGCAATTATTGAACCAGCCAATATTATGTTATTTGAAAATAACTCAGGTACATCCGTATTAGGAATTCTTAGTTTTGTTATTCTCCTTAGCTCAATCATTACAACGATTATTGCTATTATGCAAGGGCTGGGGTCATTGCTTTTTCCTGCAGTTACAGTTCTAGCAACTCTTCCGTTAAAATACGTTTTAAATCATTTTTTCGTCCCGGCATTTGGAACAAAGGGGGCCGCTTTTGCAACCATCATCACGTTAGTTTTTGCTTGCTGCCTTCTTTACGTAAAATTTAAAAAAATGCAGCCGATGACACTGCTATCGTTTCACTTCGTTCGCACCCTTTTGACAGCTGCTTTCATGATGGTGCTCCTTTTAAAAGGCTATCTAGCCTTAACAAATATGATTACGGTACCGGTTGGAACAGAGAGGATCATGGCAGCCATTCAGGCACTCGGAGGTGCCTTCTCAGGAGGATTCCTTTTCTTATTTTTAATCATCAGAGGGGGCGTCTTTATGGAAAAAGAATTATCATTATTTCCTTTCGGCAGCAAAATAAGCCTTTTATTACCTAAGAAGAATAGGAGTTAGAAATACATGGGCAAAACAATTGAAGTTCTCGGTTTAGGAGCGGGAGATCTCGAACAGCTCCCCTTTGGTATTTACAAGAAGTTAATGAAGGCAAATCATGTTTACTTAAGAACAAAGGAACATCCTGTTATTGAAGAACTAGTTCAAGAAGGATTGGGCTTTACGTCATTTGATTCCGTTTATGAAAAGCATGACCAGTTTGAAGAAGTATATCAAGAGATTGTCAAGAACCTACTGGAAAAAGCAAAAGCGGAGCAGGTGATCTATGCGGTTCCGGGTCATCCTCTTGTCGCCGAAAGAACCGTTCAATTGCTTCTGGAATATGGCCCAAAAGAGGATGTAGACATCATCATTGGCGGAGGTCAAAGCTTTATTGATGCCATTTTTCAATCACTAAAAATTGATCCCGTAGATGGTTTCCAGCTTATAGATGGAACCCAGCTTAAATCCAGTCAACTGCAAATTGACCAGCATATTTTTATAAGTCAAGTCTATGACCAGTTTGTCGCTTCAAATACTAAACTAACCCTTATGGAAAGACTTCCTGATGATTATGAGGTTGTCATTGTTCGTGCAGCGGGAAGCAGGAATGAACACATTGAGCGGGTTCCTTTGTATGAGTTAGACCGTAAAATAACCCTTGATAACCTCACTTCTGTTTATGTGCCTCCAGTACAAGATGAACAAATTATGCTGAAGAATTTCTCCAAGCTGCGGGAGATTATTGCTGTATTAAGAGGTCCGAATGGGTGTCCTTGGGATAAGGAACAAACACACGAGTCATTAAAAAAGTACTTGATTGAAGAAACCTTTGAAGTAATTGAATCAATTGATAGCGGTGATATTGATCATTTAATAGAAGAACTTGGCGATGTCTTGCTGCAGGTTCTGCTTCATGCCCAAATCGGTGAGGATGAAGGCTATTTTGCGATAGAAGATGTCATTGAGGTACTATCGGAGAAAATGATTCGCAGACACCCACATGTTTTTGGAGATAAGAAAGCAGAGGATTCTAAAGAGGTTCTTCGTAACTGGCAGGAAATAAAGAAGCAGGAAAAGGGCGATACAGAATCCTTTCTGCTTGAGGGTATATCAAAATCCATGCCGAATTTAATGCGAGCTTACGAAATTCAGAAGAAAGCGGCAAAAGTTGGCTTTGATTGGCAGGAAATAACACCAGCTTTGGAGAAGGTGAAAGAAGAACTTGAGGAATTTGAGAATGAAGTGCAGCAAGAAAGCCTTGTTGATGCTAAAACAGAATTTGGTGATATCCTATTTGCTTTTGTGAATGTCGCAAGGTTTTTAGATATACATCCTGAAGAGGCGTTATTTGAAACTAATGAAAAGTTTATTCGAAGGTTTCAATTTATAGAAGAAAGCGTAAAGAAAAGCGGAAAGTCTATTGAGGAGCATTCACTCGAGGAACTTGATCAATTTTGGGATGAAGCAAAATCGAAAGGACTATAGAAACGGGGGATCATTTAATGAGATTAGATAAGTATTTAAAGGTATCGAGACTAATAAAAAGAAGGACATTGGCAAAAGAGGTATCCGATCAAGGGAGAATTCTTATAAACGGAAAAGAAGCGAAAGCAAGTTCAACAGTAAAAGTCGGGGACGAACTCACAATCCGCCTTGGGCAAAGACTGGTTACAGCAAGAATTGACCAAATTCAAGATACGACCCGCAAAGAAGCAGCAGCTGAAATGTACACGATTATTAAAGATGAAAGAATTGGAGAATCACAGTTCTAACCGACGCCGCGAAAAGGCTTGTTCTAATTCAATTATCCCTTACATAAAATTGTACTAAATGGTTGTACAAATGATTGTGAGGGATGAATGATGAGCCAATATTATGAAACAAACCCTGTCAAAAGTACTGTTCCAGAGCATGATGTCATCATGAGGGGAAGAAAACTTCTCGATATAACAGGTGTTAAACAAGTAGAGAGCTTTGATAATGAGGAGTTTTTATTAGAAACTTCCATGGGATTTTTAGCGATTAAAGGGCAAAACCTGCAAATGAAAAACCTCGATGTAGAGAAGGGGATTGTCTCCATTAAGGGAAAGGTATTTGACTTAGTTTACTTAGATGAACAGCACGGGGAGAAAGCTAAAGGGTTCTTTAGTAAGTTGTTCCGATGACACTCTCGACTCAATTCCTTACCATGCTTTCGATGATTGGGATGGGTTCGCTGTTTGGGGTTATGTTTGATACCTATCAGCGTTTCTTAGATCGGCCGAACCGAAAGTCATGGATTGTTTTTATTAATGACTTGTTGTTTTGGGTCATTCAAGCACTAATGATCTTTTACATTCTATTCCTTGTTAACAATGGAGAATTACGTTTCTACATTTTCGTAGCCCTTCTTTGTGGCTTTGCAGCTTATCAAAGCTTATTTAAAAATATTTACTTAAAAATACTTGAAGTGATAATAAGAAGTGTAATATCCCTTTACCAGTTTATCAGAAGGGCATTCCAACTACTTATCTATAAACCTGTCATAGGGCTTATTCAGTTGCTAATTTCGATTGTTCTTCTACTTGGCAGGGGGATGTTTTCCCTTGTCAAATTTATTTTAAAGGTTTTATTATTTATTCTTAAGGTACTATGGGTGCCGATTGTAAAGATAGTATTAATACTTTGGAAACTTTTGCCGAAAAGTATTAAAAAATACGTCGAGAAGTTATATAATAAAACGGCAGGAATTTTTATGGAAATCAAGAACTATTTAATAAAGTGGAGTAAAAAGTGGAAAAGACCAAAAGAGTAAGGAGGGATGGGAATTGAGTTCAGTAAAAGAAAAGAATGTAGCCAAAATCCAATCAACTTATGTCCACCAGCAAGAAGTAGCAGAAATTGCATCAGCTAGGAAAAGGAAATTATTATATAGAAGACTTTCCTTGTTTTTAGTATTTGCTGCTGTCATGTCTTATTTAATGATTACTAGCTTTATTTCCCAATCCTCGACTTTGGATAAAAAAGTGGCACAAAAGCGACAGCTGGAACAAGAGCTCACGCAATTAAAAAAACAACAGGAAATTCTAAAAGAAGATATCATTAAGTTAAATGATGATGATTACCTTGCCAAGCTTGCTAGAAAAGAATACTTTTTCTCAGAAAATGGTGAGATTATCTTCAATATTCCGGAAGAAAATGAAGGTAAAAACAACCAATAACTAGTCTTATTGACACTTATTTTTCCCATTTTGTATAATATAAAGTAAGTATGATTTTTTTATTTCTTAAGGAGGAAAATTCTTTTTATGTCAATCGAAGTAGGCAGCAAGTTACAAGGAAAGGTAACAGGGATTACAAATTTCGGAGCTTTTGTGGAGCTGCCTGATGGCTCAACTGGACTCGTACACATCAGTGAGGTTGCTGACAATTATGTGAAAGATATCAATGATCATCTTAAAGTTGGTGACCAAGTAGAGGTTAAAGTCATCAACGTCGAGAAAGATAGGAAAATTGGACTTTCCATAAAAAAAGCAAAAGATAGACCAGAGGCACCGCAAAGATCCCATTCACACTCGAACTCACATTCACAACGTCCTCGTCAGGGCAGACAAAATGATCGGAATGCTCCTAGAGTAGAAACGTTTGAGTCAAAAATGGCGAAGTTTTTAAAAGATAGTGAGGATCGTTTAACTTCTTTAAAACGTCACACAGAATCTAAGCGTGGCGGAAGAGGAGCTAAAAGGGGTTAACTTGTTGCTTATTTATACAAAACATATATTGCCTATTCAAGACAGGTCTATCGACTTGTCTTCTTTGTTTACAAAAAATAAAAAGCGTCGAAATAGTCGACGCTTTTTAATCTTGTTCTAGCTTTCGCCCCTTGAACAAGGCGCTTCCGCTTTTCTTATTGTCTAGCTACAGCGCCTAGGGGCTCTCAGGTCATAAGCCAATCCGTCAAGAAGATTAAAGAACAACCTTCTCGCCGGCTCGTCTTATGCCTGTCGCCCCTGTACAAGGCGCTTCCGCTTTTCGTTATAGCGGCGGAGGGGATCGAACCCCCGACCTTACGGGTATGAACCGTACGCTCTAGCCAGCTGAGCTACACCGCCAAGTATTCAGACACAAAGAATATAATACAGATGAATTCTAATAGTGTCAATTAGTTTTTTTAATTATTCCTTATTCCGACATCATTTCAATTTGTCAACATTATTTGAATAAATATAGTGGAAACCGTCGAACGAAACTTTGCATATGTTCACTGATTTGACAAAATTTTAAATCTATTAATTTTATAATAGTCTTTAACAAGAATTAATAGAGGAGTGTGACTTATGGAAAAGCTAGAACGGAGTTTACTAGAACCGGTCGGAGAGGTTAACTTTCGATCCTCTAAATGGTCTTGGGACAGCGTTTTGAAAAAATTCCAGTTAAAAGTTGAATCCTTCTTCCTTATTAAGGGTTACCTATTACTAATTGTAGGTTTCTTATTAGGGAGAGCTTTGATATTATCCACGCTTGCTCCCTTTAGTCTGCCTTTTTTCGCAGCAGTCTTTTTAATAAAAAGAGATCGGTCTCCACTGGCATTGGTAGGATTGGTTGCGGGCGCAGCAACCGTTTCTTTGAAGAATGCAGCATTTACCTTTTTAGTATCCATCGTTTTTCTAGTCATATATCGGGTTAGTGAGAGATGGATTAAAAATGAGATGAGAATGATTCCATTTTTTGTTGCCATCATTCTAGGGATGGGGAAGTTGGCCGAGGCTTTTATTATTTCTAGACAGCTGACACTATATGACGCAATGATGGTTGGTGTTCAGGCTAGTCTATCGTTTATTCTAACGCTAATCTTCCTACAGAGCATCCCCTTATTAATCCTGAACAAGCGCAGACAATTGTTAAAAACGGAGGAAATTGTTTGCTTAATCATTATGCTTGCTTCGATCATGACCGGAACAATCGGCTGGAAAATATACGATTTATCACTTGAGCATATTATGTCTCGCTATCTCGTTTTAGTATTTTCATTTATTGCAGGGGCTACAGTGGGTTCGACAGTAGGTGTGGTAACAGGGTTGATTTTTAGTCTTGCAAGTGTTTCAAGCTTCTATCATATGAGCCTGCTTGCGTTTTCGGGGGTACTAGGCGGTTTATTAAAAGAAGGGAAGAAAATAGGCGTTGCGATTGGCTTGTTTATTGCAACTCTTTTAATTGGAATGTATGGTCAGGAGGGTGGTACCAGCTCTTTAACTACTACACTATTGGAGTCCGCTGCAGCCATTGTACTTTTCCTATTAACACCGCAGCTATTTACTTCTAAATTGGCCAAATATATTCCTGGTACACCAGAATATACAACGGAACAACAAAAATACATGAGAAAAATGCGTGATGT
Organism: Bacillus sp. (in: firmicutes); assembly: GCA_031177865.1. Classification (GTDB taxonomy): domain Bacteria; phylum Bacillota; class Bacilli; order Bacillales; family Cytobacillaceae; genus Neobacillus. The sequence continues at coordinate 15,647 of JAPSKD010000083.1, forward strand.
GACCGCACAAAGAGTGGCTCAATTCTCTAGTGTCTTTCATGCACTTTCAAATAGTTTTTCGCAAATGGAAACAAAGCCTAATGATAGGGAAGATGAACGTGAAATGGATTATTTTATGAGCCATGTAACGGAAAAAACCTGTAATACTTGCTTTAAAAAGGAGCAGTGTTGGGCGAAAAATTTTAATGCGACCTATGGATATCTAGAAGAAATTATTCATGAAATGGATCAAAATGATGGTGTAGTCTCGCCTAAATTATCTCGTGAATGGGAAAAGCACTGTACCCGGTCAAAAAGAGTGTATGAGGCGGTCGGGCAGGAGTTGACCTTTTATCAAGCTAACCAAAAATTAAAGAAACAGGTTCAGGAAAGCAGGAAACTAGTAGCAGATCAGCTTCTTGGTGTTTCAGAGGTGATGGATAACTTTGCAAAAGAGATCCAGCGTGAAAGAGAGAATCATCATAAGCAGGAAGAACAAATTCTGGAGTCCATTCAAGCATTCGGTGTCCAGGTTGAGCATGTCGAGATTTATAGTCTTGAGTCAGGAAATGTGGATATCGAAATGTCTGTTCCATTTTGCAATGGACATGGGGAGTGTGAAAAGTTAATTGCACCAATGCTATCTGATATCCTCGGAGAACAAATTATCGTCACCTCCGAAGAATGTGCTGCATATCCTAACGGTTTCTGCCATGTAGTGTTCCAATCGTCAAAAGCCTATACCGTTGAAACAGGAATGGCCCATGCTGCAATGGATGGCGGTTTTGTTTCAGGTGACAGCTATTCAACCATGGAACTTGGGTTAGGGAAATTTGCTATTGCTATTAGTGATGGAATGGGGAACGGAGAAAGAGCTCATTATGAGAGTAAAGAGACACTTCAGCTTTTACAAAAAATACTGCAATCAGGTATTGATGAAAAGGTCGCCATAAAGTCAGTCAATTCCATTCTATCACTTCGAACGACCGATGAGATTTTTGCGACATTAGACTTAGCTATGATTGATCTTCAAAACGCTTCAGCCAAATTCTTAAAAATAGGTTCAACCCCTAGTTTTATTAAAAGGGGAAATAAAGTTATCAAAATCCAAGCTAGTAATTTGCCGATAGGAATTTTAGAAGAATTTGAAGTGGATGTGGTGAGTGAGCAATTAAAAGCAGGAGATTTACTGATTATGATGAGTGATGGAATCTTTGAGGGTCCGAAGCATGTGGAAAACTATGATTTGTGGATGAAACGAAAAATACAGGAATTACAAACGGAGGATCCTCAGGAAATATCTGATTTAATTTTGGAAGAGGTGATTCGTTCAAGGGATAACTTGATTGGTGATGATATGACCATTGCGGTGGCAAAAATAAAGCACAATACACCAAAATGGGCCAGTATCCCTGTTACAAAGATGAAGAAACGAGCGTAATCAAGTATTTTATCCGGTTTATCCTTTAAATATGTATAAATCCCCTCCACAGTGTCGAAAATGG
>JAPSKD010000084.1 GCA_031177865.1 Bacillus sp. (in: firmicutes)
AAAGCAATCGGCTGCCCATGAAAATTCCCGCCAGAAATAACCTTTTCCCCATCATCAAATATCAATGGATTGTCTGTAGCAGCATTCATTTCGATTTCTAATTTTTCTTTTACATAATCCAGTGCCTGCCAGGAAGCACCATGAACCTGTGGAATACACCTTAATGAATAAGCATCTTGCACACGGTATTCGCCTTGGACAGTCGTTAATAAACTGTCACTTACGTAGCGGCGGATTCGTGCTGCAGTATCAATTTGCTGCTGGTAGCCTCTTGCTAAATGGACTTCCTCAGCAAACGCATCAATAATTCCGTTCAACCCTTCAAGCGTCATTGCAGCGATCAGTTCACTTTGATACGCCAGCTGCTCAGCTTCTAAATACCCAACAACTCCCATTGCTGTCATCGCCTGTGTACCATTTATTAGTGCAAGACCTTCTTTTGCCTCTAACGTAATCGGCTGAATCCCCTCAATTTGCAGTGCATGAATGGAATCCATCCGTGTTCCTTTATAAAAAACCTCTCCCTCTCCAATCAACACTAATGCTAAATGGGAAAGCGGGGCTAAATCCCCACTCGCACCAAGTGATCCTTGCTGCGGAATAACCGGGTTGATATCTTTATTCACCAGCTCTAATAAACTCTCGATAACAATTGGCCTGACCCCTGAGAACCCTTTTAATAGTGCGTTTGCTCGTAAAAGAACCATTGCCTTCGAAACGATTTCCGGGAAAGGCTCACCCACTCCGCAAGCATGGGAGCGGATTAAATTGAGCTGTAAATCTCTTACATGTTCCTTATCAATTAATACATCACTGAACTTTCCAAACCCAGTATTGATACCATAGACTACTTTGTTCTCGGAAACGATTTTCTCTACCGCTTCACGGCTCTTTTTTACAAGGTCCATACTTTTCTCAGAAGCAAACACCTTTTCCTTACGAAATAAAATCTCTTTCATTTGTTCCAATGTTAAACTTTGACCCGTTAGCATGATCATATTTCTCACCTCTACCACTTTATTAGAATAAAGAAAGAGGCTGGATTCCATATCAGATTAGATTTGGAGTCCAGCCTCTTTTATAAACATTTTTTCATATAATTTTGTTTTGGGGTGCCTCATAGTTATTATTCCCTTCAAAAATTCTATTAGATTAATAATTATTGTATGTGATAAAAAGCTTGATTGTCAACTTAATTGTCAGAATTTTAGCACGATAACACTTTATCACGATAATAAAGAAAAGCGGAAGCGCCTTGACCAGGGAAAAATGCAGTTCAATTTTTCCTAGGGGTGACAGGCATAAGACGAGCCGGCGAGAAGGTTGTTCTTTAACCTTCTTAACGGATTGGCTTATGCCTATCGCCCCTAGGCGCTGCAGCTAGACAATAAAGGACAGTGGAAGTTGTCTATATTACAAATTAGTTTTTGTTTCAGTTATACTGTATAAAGAGTTTTTTGTATTAGAAAGGAGCATTTATGAAATCTCTTGTACTTGCTGAAAAGCCAAGTGTAGCCAGAGAACTAGCACGTGTCCTCGGCTGCAATCAAAAACATAAAAGCTATATGGAAGGTAATCAATATATCGTGACATGGGCACTCGGTCATTTAATTGAACTTAAAATGCCTGAGCATTATGATACAAAATATAAAACATGGAATTTAGAGGATCTCCCTATCATTCCTCAAAAAATGGGACTGAAGGTCATGAAGCAGACCAACCATCAATTCCGTGCAATCGAGGCTTTAGCGAAACGTAAAGACATCAATGAATGTATCATTGCAACTGATGCTGGGCGTGAGGGTGAGCTGGTGGCCCGCTGGATTCTCGAAAAAATACAATGGAAAAAACCGCTTAAAAGACTGTGGATTTCTTCCCAAACAGACAAGGCAATTAAGGAAGGTTTCAAACAATTAAAGCCTGGAAAACAATTTGAAGACCTCTATCATTCTGCTGTTTGCCGTGCAGAAGCTGATTGGCTGATTGGACTAAATGTAACAAGAGCCTTGACAACCAAGTATAAAGATCCCCTTTCTGCGGGGAGAGTTCAAACTCCGACTCTCGCAATGGTAATAAACCGTGAACAGCAAATCCAAAAGTTTATCCCGCAAGAATATTGGACAATAAAAGCGGATATCGGACCACTTACTACTGAATGGGAGAAAAACAACGAAAAGAGAATATTTGATAAAGCGGCGGCTGAAAGCATTCAAACCAAAATTACGGGAGCAAAGGCAGTACTTGAAAATATTGATAAAAAGAAAAAATCTGAGCCTCAGCCTCTCCCTTATGATTTAACCGAGCTTCAGCGTGATGCCAATAAACGTTTTGGTTTCTCTGCCAAAAAGACATTATCTGTTTTACAGCGACTATATGAGCAATATAAAATCGTCACCTATCCCAGAACAGATTCTCGATACTTAACAACAGATATGATCAATACAATGGCAGACCGACTGCAAGGAATGGCTTCAGGTTATAAAGATGAGGTACGGCCTCTTTTTGTAAATAACGGAAAAGTACTGGCAAAAAGGGTATTTAATAATGAAAAAGTAACGGACCATCATGCCATTATCCCTACAGAGCAACGATTAAACTTAGGCGAGCTTGATTCTGATGAAAAAAAAATATATGACCTAATTGCAAAGCGCTTCCTAGCACTGTTTTATCCTGCATATGAATATGAAACCATCTACGCTACTTTTAAGGTGGAAGGTGAAACTTTTTCAACAAAAGAAACCAATGTCATTGAGTTAGGATTCAAAAAGATCTTAGGAAGAGATGATTCCGATCAAGCAATGACTGGATTACAGAAGTTGACCAAAGGCCAAGCCTTTACAGTTAAAAATGCAACAATTAATCAAAAATGGACGGAACCACCACAGCGTTTTTCGGAAGCTGATATTTTAGCCCAAATGGAAAAGTTCGGGCTCGGCACCCCAGCAACACGAGCTGAAATCATCGAAAGACTGGTTGAAACAGAAGTGGTTGAACGCCAAAACGGACGTTTCCACTCTACTAAAAAAGGAAAACAACTGATTGAGCTAGTAAATGATGAATTAAAATCGGCTGAATTAACAGCTAAGTGGGAACAGGAGCTCGAAAGTATTTCAAAAGGAAAAGCTGACCCTAAAGCATTTCTGCAAAAGATACGCCGCCAGACCGAACAGTTTGTGTCTGAGATTAAAGCAAGCGACAAATCTTATCGTGCCCATAATTTAACGGGTTCAAAGTGTCCTGAATGTAATTCATTCTTGAAAGAAAAGAACACGAAAGATGGAAAGATTCTAGTGTGTTCAAGTTTAGATTGCTCGTATCGAAAACGAAAAGATCCGAAGCTTTCTAATCGACGCTGCCCTCAGTGCCATAAAAAGATGGAACTCCACGAAGGGAAAGCAGGACTCTATTTCCAGTGCCGTCCCTGTAATGTGGTTGAAAAAGCCGAAGAAAAGAAAAAGGCGGTTAATAAGCGCGAAGAAAAAAAATTAGTACAGAAATATTCGCAAAAAGAAGATTTCGGGACCAGCCTTGGTGACTTACTAAAACAGGCTTTGAAGGACCAAGACTAAATCTTTAAGCAGGCTCATTTTGGGCCTGCTTTTTTCTTGTATATTCTTCCAGCGGGATAGTATGATGTATAGGCTATCATACATATTTGTTTTGGGGGTACAACATGAGGATTAGAGATTGGGATCCAAATTTAAAGGTTCGCTTGTTTAGTGAAGCTATGATGAACATTACGTTTTGGATGTTTTTTCCGTTTTTGACAATCTATTTCGCTGAGGAATTCGGCAAAAATAAAGCTGGATTTTTGTTAGTATTTTCACAGATTTTCTCAGTATTGGCTAACTTAATGGGTGGATATTGTGCAGATCGTTTTGGTAGGAAACGAATGATGGTTCTCTCAGCCATTGGACAAGGACTATCCTTTATAGCCTTTGCTTTAGCAAGTTCTCCTTGGCTTGAATCTCCATGGATAGGATTTATTTCGTTCGCGATTGCAGGCATTTTTGGTTCATTTTATTGGCCTGCCAGTCAAGCAATGGTGGCAGATGTCGTTGATGAAAAAGATAGAAGCAATGTATTTGCCATTTTCTACACTTCCATTAATATCGCAGTGGTAATTGGTCCTATTTTAGGGGCAATTTTTTATGTGAACTATCGTTTTGAAACTTTACTCTTTGCGGGTATTGTTTGTATTTTACTTGGATTAATCTTAGCAAAATGGACAAGGGAGACTGCACCGTTACAAAAAGTCGATTCATTGGAAGAGGAGCGAAAATGGTACTATTTCCTCCAAAACCAGCTGAAAGATTACACATTAATCATAAAAGATAAAACCTTCCTTCTTTTTATCATTGCGGGTGTCTTAGCTGGTCAAACATTTATGCAATTGGATTTATTATTTCCTGTATATATGAAAGACGTAATCAATCTTCAAACTCTGTTTTCAATAGGAGACTGGTCATTTACCGTCAAAGGTGAACAAGCTTTTGGAATAGTGCTTGCTGAAAATGGTTTTCTTGTTGCTTTATTAACGGTCGTGATTACAAAATGGATGGGTAGATATAAAGAAAGAAATGTGTTTGTGTTGTCCTCCGTTATTTATGCGATTTCGATTGTACTCTTTAGTCAAACTCACTGGATTTGGGGATTTATTATCGCGATGGCGGTCTTTACCTTTGCTGAGTTAATGGGGGCTGGAATTCAACAAAGCTTTGTCTCGAAGCTTGCACCTGAGCATATGCGGGGACAATATTTTGCTGCTGCCAGCTTGCGTTTCACAATCAGCCGAACAATCGCTCCTTTATCTATACCATTGACGGTTTTGATTGGGTATGAGTGGACATTTTTTGTATTATGCCTTCTGGCACTTGCAAGCGCAGGATTGTATTGGTTAATGTTTTATTCCTTTGAAAAGAAAACTGCATTGGATCCTAACTAAGCAAATTACAGTAGAGATTCACATCCCTACTTATTTTTTTCCCAATTTTATAGTCAAAAACTTTAAACCGTTATCAGTTTCTTTTTCACCTTATAAGGGCTAAAATGAAAAAGGAAGATTCTGAAAAAAGGAGACATATTATGAGTGAATTTCAAAGAAATCTTGAGAAATATGCAGAGCTTGCCGTTAAGGTAGGTGTAAATATTCAGAAGGGTCAAATTTTGGTTGTAAATGCGACTATAGATGCGGCAGAATTTGTCCGTCTTGTTGTGAAAAGTGCCTATACAGCAGGTGCAGATAACGTGGTAGTTAACTGGACCGACGATGTGGTATCTAGAACTAAATATGATTTAGCACCAGATGATGCTTTTACTACATATCCTGTTTGGCGTGCAAAGGAAATGGAAGATTTTGTTGACCAAGGGGCAGCTTTTATGGCCATTGTTTCTTCGAGCCCTGACTTATTGAAAGGGGTTAATCCTGAACGTATTTCTAACTTCCAAAAGGCTGCTGGAACGGCGCTGGCTAAATACCGTCAAGCAGCACAATCTGACAAAGTGAGCTGGACCGTGATTGCAGCTCCATCTCCTGCTTGGGCGGCAAAGGTATTCCCTGACGCACCAAGTGATCAACAAGTTTCATTACTTTGGGACGCCATATTTAAAGCGGTTCGTGTTGAAACTGAAAATCCTGTGGAAGCATGGAAGAAACATGATGAAAGCTTGCACGAAAAGGTTAACTATTTAAATGAAAGACGCTACCAAAAGCTGCACTATACTGCACCAGGAACAGATTTAACAATCGAACTCCCACATAACCATCTTTGGGTTGGGGCTGGCAGTGTAAACGAAAAAGGATTTGAATTTATGGCAAATATGCCAACCGAAGAAGTCTTCACTGTTCCTCATCGTGATGGTGTAAACGGTACAGTTGCAAGCACAAAGCCATTAAGCTACGGTGGAAATATTATTGACCGCTTCTCTGTTACCTTTGAAAACGGAAGAATTGTTGATTATAAGGCTGAAGAAGGCGAGGAGTTCCTAAAGCGTTTAGTTGAAACGGATGAAGGCTCACATTATCTTGGTGAAGTGGCACTTGTTCCTTTCAACTCACCAATTTCACAATCTAATGTTCTTTTCTACAATACTTTGTTTGATGAAAATGCTTCAAACCACTTAGCAATCGGAAGCGCTTATGCGTTCTGTATTGAAGGCGGTAAGAAGATGTCCTCTGAAGAACTAAAAGAAAATGGTCTCAATGACAGTATTACACATGTCGATTTCATGATTGGCTCAAAAGACATGGACATCGATGGCATTAAGGCTGATGGAACAAGCGAACCGGTATTTAGAAAAGGCAATTGGGCATTTTAATGGTATAATAAATGGAGCAGCTTTAATAGGAAGCTGCTCCTTACTGATTTTACGATGTAATTTGGAGGTTTTTATTATGTTAAATGAGTTTAAGAAGTTTGCCATGAGAGGGAATGTGATGGATCTCGCAGTTGGGGTCGTGATTGGCGGAGCATTCGGAAAGATCGTTTCTTCACTAGTTGCAGATATTATTATGCCAATCGTTGCCATGCTTGTTGGAAAGGTTAGTGTCGCCGACCTGGCTTTTGGGTCAGTAAAATATGGGGCATTTCTCCAATCCATTATCGATTTCTTGATCATTGCTTTTTCTATATTTATGTTTGTTAAATTCCTTTCCCGATTTAAAAAGAAAGAAGAAGAAGAAGTTAAAGTGGTGGTTCAAATTGACAAGAAAGAAGAACTACTTGCTGAAATACGAGATTTATTGAAAGCAGAAAAAGATTTTTCTAGATAAATGAAACATCTTGACCTTTTCTTCGTATATTCTAGATATAAAATACTTTTCGAGGTGAAGAAAAATTGTATACTCAAACATCTACTGAATTTTTACCATCTGTAATTAGGACATTCGCTCTTTCTTTAGCCATCGCCTTCGTTGGAACTATGGCAGGAACCTTTGTACCGCCGGCATTATTTTTACCATTAGCGATCCTTGAATTCGTTTTGTTGATGATCGCCTTTTTCTTTAGACGCAAAAAAGCAATTTCTTATACTTTCCTGTATATCTTCACTTTTATTTCAGGGATTACGTTGTATCCAATCGTTTCTTATTATGCAATGACTGCCGGAGCAAACGTGGTCTTAATGGCATTTGGGAGTACTACAGTCGTGTTTACGGGAGTAGCAATCTACGCAACAGTATCAAAACGAAATTTCTCCTTTTTAGGCGGATTCCTGTTAGCAGCCTTACTTGCTTTAGTTGCCATTTCTATTTTTAATATTTTCATGCCGCTAAGCTCAACTGGTATGCTTGCATTCTCTTTTATTGGCGTATTGGTTTTTAGTGGATATGTATTGTTTGATTTCAACCGTATGAAGCATTATGGAGTAAGTGCTGAAGAGGTTCCTTTAATGGCATTAAATCTTTACTTAGACTTTATCAATCTATTCGTAAGTATTTTAAGGATCTTTGGAATTCTTTCATCTAAGGATTAATAACTGAAGCCGGGAGTTCTCTCCCGGCTTTTTATTATGCAAAGGATTGGAGTTTCGGTCTAAGGTGCTCTTTTCCCCTTTTCATTCTAGTTTTCACTGTGGATATTGGGATATTATTTCTTTTTGATATCTCAATTAAAGTAAGGTCTTTAAAGTAATATAGAAAAATAGTAGACTGATATATCTCTGGTAACGTCTTGACACTTTCAGCCATTTTTTCCGCTGAATCTTTATGTAAGACCTCTTCTTCTGGAAGAGGAGGAGCTTCTACTGTAGCAGAATAAGAATACACCTCTTCCTTCCAAAACTGTTTTGTTTTATTTTCCTTCCGCCAATAATCCCGGCACTTATTTCTTGCAATTGTAAATAGCCAGCCTTTTAGTCTGGAGGGTTCCTTAATCGTATGAAACGCCAAGTAGGCAGAAACCAAAACTTCCTGGTATAAGTCCTCTGTAAGTTCCTTTTGTCTAACTAACGAAAAAATATAGTTAAAAATGGCTTTTCCATGTTCTTTTACCATCAATTCAAACGAATCAGTCAATCTATCCGGCATTTTTTTCAAACCTTCTTTCCTATTAACACTTTTCATATTAATAGACGGAATAAAAATACCTAACCCCTACACCTTAATCACATTTTCTTAATTATTTTTTTGAATTAACCCCTTCATAAATATAGATACGCCAATTTTTTTACAAATACTTAAGTAATGCATGAGTGCCAATAAGACTGATCCTGTATTCATGGAAATAATCACGCCGTCCATCCTCCATTCGGGACGCGATGCAAGGAGAATAATGATAGCAAAGGAAACAATTGTGGACCAAATACCATGAATAAACGTTTCCTTGATAAGTCCTAAACCTATTAAAAATGCCTGCATGGGCATGACAAAAAAGTGAAATAGAAAAAATGGCCATAGCATTTGTAAATAAACTGCTGCAGTAGATGATGTAAAGAATATCGATGTAAGAGGCTGGGCAAAAAGATAGAAAATCACCACAGCTGGGACCCCATATAGGAAGGTCAGTGTCATTACCTGTGTAAGCATTTTTTGAAGTGTCGAGTAATCTCTTAAGGAGTAGGTTTTAGAAACAGCTGGTATTAATACGGTCATTAAGGAATGAGCAATAAATGCTGGGAAAAATCCAATCGAAACGGCAACCCCCATTAGCATACCAAAATGCTCGGTAGCAATCGTTTCAGAAAGTCCAGACTGGACCAATGCAGCCTTGATTAAAAAGGGTTGTATCGCCCCTGTCAATGCGGAGAATAAACGTAAACCGGTGGTTGGGACCGAGACAGCCATTAAATTTTTCCGGACAGCCTTCCTATTTAAGTTTGAGAAGGGCATTCGTTTTAGCTGCTGGAATTGAATAATTAACATGTAGCATAAATAAAGAAAAACAGCAATTTCACTGCCAATAAAGGAGGCGATTGCAATCAGTACCGAGGCTTCTGAGTCAAATTGGAAGAAACGAAATAAGGCAAATAACAGCACTAACTGAATCGATTTTCTTATGAAATTGGCAATAGCAATCTTACCCATGTGATGCCTGCCCATGAAATAGCCTCGCGCTACAGAGGTAAAAGAAATGACAGGAACTAGTAAAATAATAAGCCAGCGTGTATACGGATGGTATCCATTAAAAACTGAAATAAATGGAATGAGGACCATAGCAAACACCAACAGGATACAGGTGAAAATAATGGTAATCGTAATCGCATGATAAAGGATATTCCGATGAAACTTTTCCTCTTTTTCGGCAACAAACTTTGATATTGAAACCGGCAGTTCAAAGCTAGACAACAGGACTAGCAGATAAATAGATGGAAGTATAGACATATATAAACCTAATCCATGCTTGCCCAATTCTTTTGCTAGAATTAAATTAACTAAGAACTCCACACCTTCTCCTAAAAAAGCGGATAGGGCTAAAAATAATATTCCTTTGTAAAAGATAGCCATTACGAACTCCCCTTTAAAACAATCTCACTTTTAATAAGCTATGAGACAAGTTCTAAGATTAGTAGGGAAATTTTTCGAGGCTTTGTAAAAGGTATAAGTGAACGTTGATTTCCGCTCCAGGCGCTTCGCTTTCCGCAGGCGTTGCGGGAAGCCTCCTCGGCGCTAACGCGCCTGCGGTGTCTCCCCTGCTCCGTACTCCTGCAGGAGTCTCGCGCCTTCCGCTCCAATCAACATTTAATATTTTTGCGATAACACAGCCTAATAAAAAAAGGACCCTCTCAGTCCTTTTATTCATAACTATTTTATTAAGGCGTGTTTAAATGCGTAAATGACGGCTTGTGTTCGGTCTTGGACGTTTAGTTTACTTAATATGTTACTGACATGGGTTTTTACGGTTTTTAATGCGATATATAATTCGTCAGCGATGTCCTGGTTGGTTTTTCCCTCTGCCATTAACATTAATATTTCCATTTCGCGGCGGGTGAGTTCTTCGTGTGGCAGATGTTGCTGTTTCTGGCGCATTTTAACCATCATTTTTCCTGTTACTTCAGGCTCAAGGACAGACTGTCCATGGTATGTAGCGCGCACGGCATTGGCAATTTCATCTGCCTTTGAAGTTTTTAACATATAACTAGTGGCACCGGCTTCTAGTGCGGGATACACCTTTTCATCGTCCAAAAAGCTGGTGACGATGATAACTTTTGCTTCTGGCCATTTTTCAATAATTTTTCTGGTTGCTTCAATCCCGTCCATTTCCTTCATTACTAAATCCATTAAAATGATATCGGGTCGGAGCTCAAGTGCCAGTTCCACTCCCTTTTTACCGTCAGCAGCCTCACCTACGACTTCAATGTCTGGCTGTGCTGATAGATAAGCGGAAACTCCAATTCTCACCATCTCATGATCATCAACAAATACTACTCTAATCATTTACACCATCTCCATTTATCATAACCGGTACCTTCACTTCCAGCCTTGTACCTTTACTCTTCACACTAATTACCTTTAAAGTACCTCCAACTTCCAGTGCCCTCTCATGCATATTCTGCATTCCATATGATCCAGCCTTCATGTTATCGACTTCAAAACCGATCCCGTCATCGACAATTCTTAAAATGACAAGGTCATCCCTTTTTATCAATAAAACCTCTAGTTTGTTCGCCCTTGAATGCCGAAGCGTGTTGGATACAGACTCCTGGAGGATACGGAAAAGATGATCCTCGATTCCTTTATCAAGTGGAAATGCTTCTACCTTCCACTTAATTTCCATTGTAACTTTCTGTGATAATTCGATTAATAACTCTTCAATTCCTTCTTGCAGCGTTTTATTTTTTAACGCAACTGGACGTAAATGAAGAAGAAGGGCACGCATTTCAAGTTGAGACTGATGAATCATTTCCTCCACCATTTTCAACTGCTTAGCTTCCCTATCCTCTTCATTCGTTCCTTGTCTAGTTGTATTGATGGCCGACATCATCATCGATGCAGCAAATAATTGCTGACTGACGGAATCATGTAATTCGCGGGCGAGGCGGTTTCGTTCCTGTTCAATTATTTCTTGAATTCTCGCTTCCTGATCTTCAACCTTTTCTGTAGCCAATCGTTGTGAAAGCTTAGCTTGTTCCGACATTTGCCTGCCTATCCTATCCATTTGTTCCACTATACTTTGCATTTCTGAAATGGCTTGCTTTGTGTCCATACTAATTTGTTTCCCCTGCTCTAACTGGTGCAATGAATGCTCAACAGCCTGAAGCTGTCTTCTCCAGAAAATACCGGAAAATATGCCCAATAGGATTCCAAGAGCAATACTGAATGCCGGAATAAATATGACAAATGGGATATCCATAAAATGTCGATTCCATAGTTCAGACCAATCTGAAATCGGAAAAACAATGATAAAGGTTGCCGCAACAACGAGGGCAATCATGACAGAAGAAGCGATATTCCAAACAACCTGCCTTTGTATCGTGCTCATATCCGGCTCACCTCTAAATTGCCCACCAACAAGGAGGTAAAGATTTTCACCTTTTGCTCTGCCTGGTCATAGCCGGCCGTTTTAAGGTGGAAAGCTTGGTTAAAAACCTGAGCCTGATGATTTTCAAAAACCGTTGTGGCGCCAATAACAGACGAGTGATGTACGCTTACTTCTATTTCATAAGGTATTTGGATTTGTATATTGCCAATGACATTTCGGATAAAGATAATGGTTTCACCCTCCGGCAAAACAGTATAACTTAAATCTATGATTGTATCTCCAATTCCAGATTGGATGTTAATGTCATTCCATTCATAAGCACTGCTTGGTGTTTTTTGTTGTCCGAAAAATATATTTTCAAAGAGCGGCTTGGTCTTAATAAGTGTCTCTTCTTGCTCGGCCTGCTCTGATTCTTTAATATCTAATGAAATTTTATTTGGATTCTTTTTAGAGTTAGAATATTGAATAATAAAATGTAAGAGAATTGCCAGTAATAAAAACTTGAAGGTCATCATGCTAAACACACTAATTAAAAGAAAAATAATTCCTGCTAGGAAAAGAACTTTAGCACTTTTCTTCCCCGCTTTTCTTCTGCCTATATAAATAAGTCCACCAGAAAATAAGAGGGAGAAAATTAGACCACTGTTGAAAAATAGGATTTCTAGCAGCAGAACGACAACCCCAATAACGACCAGCCATCCCGTATAATCATTTTTCGCATTTTTAAACATTTGGCCTATCCCTCCCTTGTTGGTTTCTGTATCCATGATATGGCCAAAAAGGTGCATATGGCTGCACCTTTATAGAATACCATGTTTTGGTTATTAAATGGTCTTGCTTTCTTCTAATTTCATTTCTTTTTCTAATTGTGCAACCTTTGAATCAATGGTATCGCGGTAATAAGAGCTTTTTACTTGATGATCTAAACGATCTAAGTAAGAATCAATTTCTTGAAAACGTGTATTTGCATTGTTAGATGTATGATTTGAATCCAATACTTGATTCATACGATGATTGGCACGAGTAACATTTTCACGGCCCATTAATTCCAATCGACGGATTTGCATATCTTTTAATTTATGTTTCATTTCCTCATATTTTCTTTCTAATTCACCAAGCTGACCTTTCACTTGTTCTAGTGAAGTCCCAACACGTTCAACACGGCTTGAGTATTGCTGATGTTCTGCTGCAGCAAATTCATACAGCTCATTTTCACCTGCTTTAGAAGCGATTTCCGCCTGATATTTCCTCTTTTCAGCCATTTCCAGCGCTTGAGAATATTCTGTAGTAAATTCATCTTTCAGTGCGTATTGACGTTCCACAAGCTTTCTTACTTTTTCAGTCTCCTGCTCACATTGACGAAGATATTGGTTAAGAAGGGCAATTGGATTTTGCTTTTCTTTTTGATCAACAGCAGCATGTAAATCTGCCATAATGGTATCTTTAATTCGTGTAAATAGGTTTGTCATCTTTATCTCTCCTTAAATTTAGTGTTTATTTATTTCATTCCATTGCTTTTCAAAATTTACAAATGGGTCATTTTCCTCTTTTACCAGCGTCTTTTTGCTGCTATTCCAGTTTTTATAAACAAGATAAAGTACATAGGCAGCAACAACACCAATGATAGCAGGTGCGTTATGAATAGAGGCCATTAGGACAAAGAAACCGATAATCCCTAGAACAATCTTGCCTCCGGTCGATTCAGCCTTTAAGAACTGTTTGAATAGGAAGTAAAGAATCGCAAGACCAACTAGTAATCCTATCATCGGACCTATTGATGAAAGTAAAATAATGGCTGCAATTCCACCAGCAAGTAATAATCCAAACTTTTTCATTTTGTTATTTCCTCCTTTCTTTATCTTGATTTCATCTTACCTCTTATTCAAATTTCTCATAACGAACCAGCGCTTTATTTTCATATCGGTCTCAAGACGTAGAAAGGGTCAGTCCCTTGTGTAGGAACTGACCCTTTTTGTGTTTATTTAGAGATGAACATTTGTGTCCAATAATGCCTCTGTGATCCGCCTTTAGCGTATCCAACACCTATATGCGTATAATTTCCGCTTAGTATATTGGCACGATGGCCCGGGCTGTTCATCCATGCTCGTACAACTTCCTGTGCAGTTGTTTGCCCCGCTGCAATATTTTCGCCTGCTGAGCGATAGGAGATTCCGAAATTCTTCATCATGGTAAATGGACTGCCGTAAGTCGGACTAGTATGACTGAAGTAGTTTTTATCCCTCATGTCCATCGACTTATAACGTGCCACTCTAGAGAGTTCCCAATCTTGGGTTAAGGCCTTTAATCCATTTTTTGCCCGCTCTTGATTCGTTAATTGGACAACTTGGCTTTCAATGCTTTTGGTTGCGTCATAACTCGGAATTGTCACCCTATCTCCAGGATAGATCAGGTTTGGGTTCCTAAATTGGGGATTCGCTGAGATAATTTCAGATATCCCAACTTGGTAACGAACTGCAATTTTCCAAAGTGTGTCCCCTGGTTGAACGGTGTAAATTTGCTGGGCAAACGACACATTTGGAATGCTAAAAAGTGATAGTAAAAACAGTAAACTTAACCAAAATGATTTTTTCATTTTTACGCCTCCTCCGATATATATTTTTGATTTCAGGTTCAAAATATACAGAAGGTCAAAAAAATTTTTTATGTAAAGTGCGGAGGAAAAAGTGTGAGAGACATTTCGTGGATTACCTATGTCATGTTAATTTTGGCTAGCTATCGGTTAACCCATTTAATTGTTTTTGATAAAATAACTGAATTTATACGTAAGCCATTTATGAAGAAAGTGAAAGTAGAAACCAATCATGGAGTCGAAACAAAGGAAGTACCAAAAGGCATGTTCGGGTATTTATTGAAATGTTATTGGTGTGCCGGAGTTTGGAGTGCGATATTTCTTGGAGGCGGATATCTACTTTTTCCCCGGGTAACGTTTGTGATCATTTTGATTTTTTCAATCGCAGGCGGTCAATCCATCATTGAAACGTTTGTAGGAGTAAATATTAAGAAAGTAGATTATTATGCGGATTTAGAAAAGAAAAAATAAATAATAGAATGCTCCCCCTTTTGCATAAACATTAGAAAAGCGGAAGGCGCCTGCTTATCGGCGACAAGCATAAGACGAGCCGGCATGAAGGTTGCTCTTTACCCTTCTTGACGGATTGGCTGTAGACCATAGAGCCGATGGCGCCTGTAGCTGGACAATGAAGGGGGGATTTGAATGGCTGAATGGTGGGTCACTACCATTGGGTTTATCATTTGTCTTGGTTTTGTTGGGGGTACATTGGTTTATTTTTTAAGAGGGACGCTTAACTCTGAAGACTCCACCCGTATTGACCCGATTAAAAAAGAAACGGACTAATCTTATCACAATAAAGCGAAGAACCCTGGACTCCAGGGTTCTTTATTTATATTGATTTTTCAATTGCCTTTTCAAATTGTGCAATAATATCCTCAGCATGTTCGATTCCTACCGAAATGCGGACAACCTCTTTGGTAATGCCTAATGCTTCACATGCTTCTTGCGGAAGAGAACGATGAGAAGTGGTTAATGGATGGGAAACAGTCGTTTCAACTCCAGCAAGTGTCGGAGCAATCTTGATCCATTCTAACGAGCTGAAAAAGTGATTGGTATCCACCGTTTTCGAAAGCTCGATGGTTACCATCGCGCCAAAGCCCTCTTCTTCTTGTTCAAAAGGGTAATACACCTTTTCAACAAAAGTGTTATGTGACAATGCTTCAGCTAACTTCTTTGCATTACCGGATTGTGCTCTCATTCTCAGGGCTAGTGTTTTTAAACCGCGGCATGTCAGCCAGGCTTCAAATGGGCTGACATTCGTGCCTA
The DNA here is from genome assembly GCA_031177865.1 of Bacillus sp. (in: firmicutes). Lineage (GTDB taxonomy): Bacteria > Bacillota > Bacilli > Bacillales > Cytobacillaceae > Neobacillus. The sequence continues at coordinate 15,277 of JAPSKD010000084.1, forward strand.
GGTTAACAATTTTAGCACGGGCACTGGCAACTAAATCCTCTCTGCCTGTAAGAACACCTATCGTTACATCGCTATGGCCGCCAATGTATTTGGTTGCACTATGGACCACTAAATCAATGCCCATTGGATATGGCTGACAATGGTATGGGGTGGCAAATGTGTTATCAACCAATGTAGTAAGCTGGTGCTTACGAGCTAGTTCCACAACTCCTTTTATATCTTCTACCCGTAACAATGGATTTGTTATGGATTCTGTATAAAGAAGTTTTGTATTCTCTTTAATCTCTTTTTCTACATCCTCTAGATTTTTAAAAGAGACGAACGTTGTTTCAATCCCGAATTGATTTAATTCTTCTTTTAACATGAGGAAGCTGCCGCCATATAAATCATCTGCCGCTATAATATGGTCACCGTTTTTTACTACTGCCAAAACACCAGCTAATATTGCTGACAATCCCGATGAAGAAGCGACACCTGCCGGAGCACCCTCGAGTCTTGCAACTGCTTCCCCGAGTTCATCTGTATTGGGATTTCCTACACGAGAATAAAGATACTGACCATTCCCATGATAAAAGCCTTCTAGTTCCTCAAGATCTTTAAAGGCAAATGCAGAGGTCTGATAAATCGGCGTAACTTTACTAACAATTTTACTATTACTCTTCTTCCCACCATGTAAAATTTCTGTCTCAAATCTCTTCCCCATATCAGCACCTCTTCTTAATTTACAAAATAGTTTCTATATTATAAAAAATATCAATACAAGCATTTTTCGTCAATCGAAATCTATTTTCAAATAATATTTTTTAAAAATAATCATTACATGATTTCAACAAATTTGGAAAAATTAATCATATAATTAAATACTGGAGGAAGACATATGAACTCATCTGAAAGCACCCACCATTTTCCTAGAACCTATTGGCGTGAAATAGAATTACCAACGTTTGAAAAGTTGAATGAGGATACTGCAGTTGACGTTGCCATTGTTGGTGCAGGTATAACAGGTATAACTGCTGCTTATTTGCTTGCAAAAGAAGGTGTAAAAGTTGCAATTATTGAAGCAGGCGGAGTGTTAAATGGGACTACAGGACATACTACCGCAAAACTGACTGCTCAGCATGAATTGATATACGATGAATTAATCAGCCATTTTGGTGAGGAAAAGGCTAGGCTATATTTCGAATCCACTTCTAATGCGATTAAATTCGTTGAGAATACCTCAAATGAAAAAGGAATAGATTGTGATTTTAGCAAACAAGATGCTTTTGTTTATGCAACAACTGATCAATATGATAAGAAACTTGAAACGGAAATGTCTGCTTATCAAAGGCTCGGGATTGATGGTAACTTAGTAGGAAACATTCCATTTGATATTCAAATAAAATCTGCGCTATTAATGCGCAATCAGGCACAATATCATCCACTGAAATTTTTAAAAGGGCTGTTAGCAGAGGCTACAAACTTGGGATGTAAGGTTTATGAAAATTCAGTTGCAGCTGGGATCGAGGATGTTGAATCGTCACAGCCGAAGGTTAAGATAAAGGGTGGACATAAAGTTGCATGTAAACATGTGATTATTGCCTCCCATTTCCCATTTTATGATAAACCAGGTCTGTATTTTGCTAGAATGTACGCGGAAAGATCTTACGCCATTGGGATTAAAACCAATAAGGAATATCCTGGCGGAATGTATATCAGCGCTGACAGTCCTACACGTTCCATTCGCTACACACCCATTGAGGGGGG
>JAPSKD010000447.1 GCA_031177865.1 Bacillus sp. (in: firmicutes)
CATGGGGAATCAAGCATGCAGCAAGCAACTATTTTGCCAAAGAGGTCGAGAATCTTACTATTAGCGAGTCAGCATTACTGGCAGGTCTAATAAAAGCACCTTCTTCTTTAAATCCCTATCGCCACTTGGATAAAGCAACGGAGAGGAGAAATCTTGTACTCGCTCAAATGAAGAATCAAGGCTATATAACAACCATGCAATATGAACAAGCGATAAATGAAAAAGTAATCTTAAATAATAAAGGCGGAGATCCATTCCGAGGGAAGTATCCGCACTATGTGGATCAAGTTTTTGATGAAGCCATAAATGTCTATCATTTATCACAGGATGAATTACTAACAGGCGGTTATCAAATATACACTGAACTCGATCCTGCTATGCAAAATGCAATGGAAAAAACGTATCAAAGAGATGATTTATTTCCAAGGGGGTCAGATCAGCTGGTCCAAAGCGGCGGGATATTACTTGACCCAAAAACTGGTGGTATCCGGGCAATTGTTGGCGGACGAGGGGAGCATACCTTTAGGGGTTATAACCGTGCTACACAATTAAAAGCACAGCCAGGTTCCTCTATAAAACCAATTGCCGTTTTTACACCTGCACTCGAAGCTGGTTGGAAAATAACAGATATGTTAAAGGATGAACCAATGAGCTTTGGCGAATATGAACCGAAAAATTATAATCATGTATATACAGGAGAAGTACCGATGTTCGAAGCAGTGAAGGATTCAAAGAATGTATCAGCAGTCTGGTTATTAAATGAAATAGGGATAGAAAAGGGAGTGGATTCAACCAGACGCTTTGGTATACCTTTACAAAAAGGTGATCGTAATCTATCACTAGCACTCGGTGGCTTAGAACAAGGTGTTTCGCCGCTTGTAATGGCTGAGGCATATTCTGTCTTCCCTAATAATGGAGCTAGAGTTAAAGCTCATGCTATCAAAAAGATTGTCAACGCAGAAGGAAATATTGTTGCCCAGTGGAAGGAAAAAAAGGAAAAAGTCACTACAAAATCCGTAACTGATCGCATTAACACCATGCTCCTTGGAGTTGTTGAGCATGGATCCGGAAAAAGCGCACAAATTTCAGGAAGAGAAATTGCAGGGAAAACCGGCTCAACGCAAGTACCAATTGAAGGAGTCACAGGGGTCAAGGACCAATGGTTTGTTGGCTATACACCGCAACTAGTAGGAGCAGTGTGGGTGGGCTACGATAAAACAGATGAAAAACATTACTTGAAAACGACAAGCGGTGCGGGAGCTGCTATCGTATTTCGCGAAGTAATGAAAGAAGCATTACAAGTTACACCCTCTAGTAGTTTTGGCGTGCCGCACATTGACACGTTGATGAAGAAGAAGGAAGAGGAAGAGGCAGAACAGAACCGAAAATCACTTGATGACCATTTTAAAGAGGGTTCGAGTAAATGGGAAGAAAGGTGGAGAAAACAAAAAGAAAAGTGGGAAAAGCGTTGGAAAAAAATCGGTCCAAACATGAATCATTAAGAGGAAGGCACGAAGAAATTCGTGCCTTTTGTGATAGAATTTAAATTATTCACCAAATAAAATGAACGAAATTGGTACTTTCACGTCTTATACATAGACAGAAATAGAGGGTAGATGGGGGAAAGAGAGGACAAGTGTGATGGATCCGTTAATAAAAAGTGCAAAAGAAGGGGATCATCTTGCATTTGCCATGTTGTTTAAAGAAAACTATCCGTTCCTTGTAAAGTATTTAATGAAAATTACAATGAATCCAGATATGGCAGAGGAACTAGCACAGGAAACAATGGCAAAATGTATTCAAAAAATTCATCTCTATAATGGTCAAAGTAAATTTTCGACTTGGCTGATTTCCATTGCCACTAACGCTTATATTGACCAATGCAGAAAGCAAAAGAGAGAAAACAAATGGAAAGGAAATGAAGAAGTTTTTCGAAAACTGAAATGGCATTTTGAAAGCCGGAATGAGGAATGGAACGATGCAATGGAGGCATTAGGTAAATTACCTGTTGACGTTCGGGTTCCCATTGTACTGAAGCATTATTATGGATACTCATACGATGAAATTGGTGCATGGATGAAAATTTCCTCTGGAACGGTGAAATCGAGGGTTCATAATGGAATTTTGGCGGTAAGAAGGGAGCTGAAACTAGGTGAAGAAACAGAAGGTCGTCATACTCGACAACGAACAACAAAATAATCATGACTTGGATGCTATTCACAAACTGCAGGATGGGTTAAGTAAGGTTGATCAATTCCCTGTCTATACTCCGGATCTCCAATGGTTTGAAAATATGGTAGTAACTGAAAAGGAAAATAACAGGAAAAAATTAATGAAAGAATTATTGTTATTTCTTATCATCGCATTATTGATATTAAGTGGAATCATTGTTTCTTTTTATCAAATGCCAGTGGTTTTTCTCTTCATTCAAATAATTACTCCGGTTTTTATTGTGTTCTACACAATTACTGGGATTCGTAAGAAGGTGAAAATCAATGAGTAATGAATTATCACCAACTTTGATCATTATCGTTGCAGCTGTCCTTTTACTGCAAAGTGTCTATTTATTTTTAGATGCGAGGAAACGCAATCACAACTATTGGTTATGGGGAATCGTCGGTCTTATTCAAGCTCCAATGCCAACACTTTTTTACTTATTATTTGTTCGAAAGATTTTTCGAAAAAGGGCTGATTAATCAACTGGAAAAATTCTGAAAAATAGGAATTGACATATAAATAAACTGGTGATAATCTAACAAAGGATGTAAAAAAAGGAAAAGGAGGGTTACAAAATGATTGTTTTACACAGAAATTTCTCATCAACTGAATATCCGAATGTAACCTGCTCCCAGACGACCTTTTTTTAGTGAGTCTATTTTAATTTATTGATAATTAAAACACAGGTTGCGTTCTTTTTGATACGTAACGTGTGTTTTTTTGTCTCTTTTTTTAGTTTCGAGGCATACTGCACTCTTTTGCGGTATGTCTCTTTCTTTTTTTACAAGGGGGGGAATGAGATGTTTTCGGTTTTAAAGAAATTGGGTTGGTTTTTTAAAGAATATTGGAAGCGGTATGTAATTGCGATATCGTTATTAATTCTGGTTGGGATTCTAGACGTTGTTCCGCCTAAATTAATCGGGATGGCAATCGATGATATTCATCTAGGCGTAATGGATAATGGGAAAATCATAAAATATCTAGGCTA
>JAPSKD010000448.1 GCA_031177865.1 Bacillus sp. (in: firmicutes)
GTCAGGAAAAAAGATTTATATTCTTTTAACCAATACGGGTTCATTATTGACAAAATTAATAAAGTTATATACGAAAAAACCATATAATCATGCATCCATCGCCTATGACAGCCAGTTATCAGAGGTATATAGCTTTGGGAGAAAAACGGTCCAAAACCCTTTTATCGGAGGATTTGTAAAGGAAGATGTGAAGGCAGGTTTATTTAGACAAGCAGAATGTACCATTTATTCTATTACAGTAACAGAGGAACAAATTCGTAAGATGAATCAACTAATAAGAGAATTCGAAGCACAGAAGAAAGAGTATCGCTATAATTTTTTAGGTTTATTTGGCGTAATGTTTAATAAACCGCTAAAAAGGAAAAATGCCTTCTTCTGCTCTCAATTTGTTGCATTTCTACTTAAAGAATCTAACATCATCGATTTTGATAAGCCGCTGCCACTAATAACACCTCATGATTTGCAACGTGCATCACAATTTCAATTCGTGTATGAAGGTAAGCTTAAAGATTACTATAATGAAAATAATACTGAACTTCCTTTTCATTTTGTATCAGTTCGAAGATTTTCGTTGTAAAGTTTTCTATAATTTTCACTAAATAGATTCTTTTTTAATCGATTTGCAGGCTTGCTATCGTGCTTTGTGGAATAGTAGAAAAGAGTGCTATCAAACTGAACAAAGGTATGGAGGTATACGAATATGTCAATTTATGCTTTTCAGGCTGAGCTTTCTAATGGTGAAAATATTAGCTTAGATGACTTTAAGGGAAACGTATTGCTCATTGTAAACACTGCAAGTAAATGTGGATTAACACCGCAATATGAGGGGTTGGAAAAATTATTTAGGACTTACGAAGACCAAGGATTCTCTGTTCTAGCCTTTCCTTGTCATCAATTTGGAGGGCAGGAGCCTGGTTCTGATGAGGAAATCCAAGCATTTTGCTCTGTCAATTATGAAGTAAGTTTTCCTGTGTTTAAAAAAATTGATGTAAATGGGGAGCATGCCCATCCACTCTATCGGTATTTACGTGAGCAGGCACCTAAGGATGTAACGTAGATATCGACAGTAGATTATATCAACATCTTAGTAACAATTTTCCTCAAATTCTAGAGAGTTCTGATATTAAATGGAACTTTACTAAGTTTTTAATTGATCAAAATGGAAATGTCGTAAAACGCTATTTTCCAAGTACCTTGCCAGAAGAGATGGAAAATGATATTGAGAAGTTATTAAAATAATTTTTAAAACGAAAGGGCCATAGTTGGTCCTTTTTTTGCACCTATAAGGATAACAAGTGACACAATATTGTATTAGATGGTTTATATGAGCAATGGTAAAATATAATAATCTAGATAATAAAAGAGGTAAGTCGGATATGAACAAAACTGAGGTCATTGCACGTAGAATACTAGGCTGGAAATTAAACCGGTGGGATAGATGGTATGATGCAGAAAAAGAGGTCTTTAATTATCATTTTCAGCCGGAGGAAAACCTTGAGCACGCACTTTTAATTGTTGAGCGATTAAAAAGTTTGGGCTATACATATACAGCCACAGGGGAACATGAAGTTTGTTTTAATGATGTTTGCGCAAGTGGTAAAACTTTAGCGCAAGCCATCACCAATGCAGCATTCTCTCTTGCCGACAACAGTACGATTGATGAAGGATGGTTATGATAATAAAGGGAGGGACTCGGTTGTACCGGGTCCCTTTTTAGATGGAGACGTTTTCAAGCTTTTAACCCTTGATTGCCTCGTGCTTAAATCCACTCTGGGTAGCATAGACTTCATACCATTCGTACTTCGGAGATTTAAACCATTCATACTTTGGCAAATACACTAAGTATCAAGTGTTGCCATCGGCATCAAGGATCGATTTGAAGATGGTTACATTGCCAAATCCAAACGTTTTGTCCAAATATCCTTCCATTCCGTCTCTGATGATATTCTTTTTGTCGTCCTTTTCTTTCTTATGTAATTCCAGCACACCTGCAATAAAAATACTTAACATGACCAGAGTAATAAGGATTAATACGAAAATGAATAACTTTAACAATACAATACACTCCTTTTAAATTTTTGATTCAGTCTAATATTACATTCGTCAGAAAGTGGAAGGTGTGATAAAAATAACAGGGGATAAATGACTCGGTTATTTATTTTTATTTTTTTGACCCTGTCCTTTTTTGTTTCTTATCAATATATAAAGAGTGAAAGGAAGGGAACTAATAGATGGGCAGTCATCGCCAAAAAGCTAGTAAGTTCCTTTTTCAAAAAAAGGAGGATACTTTATGTTGAAAATATCTCATGCAGCAGGACATGCACTTGTCACACCAGGAAAGCAGTCACCAGATGGGTATAAAGAATGGCAGGTTACGAATGAGATTGTGAAGCTTGTCATGATGGAACTTGAAAATTATGAAGGAATAAGTCAAAAACGGATTGACGATCCAACTGGGAAAAGTGATCTTCCACTAAATAAACGCTGTGAATTGATAAATACCTGGAGAGCAAATGTCCATATCGACTATCATCTAAATGCATACGGATTTGGTTGGAACAATGCGGGTGGTACTGAAACGTATATCTATACTTCGAGGCCAAAAGAAGCAGCTGCCCTTGCCGAAAAAGTACAAACCAACCTAGTGAGAGAATTAGGGTTTAGTTATCGCGGAGTAAAAGCGGCTAATTTTCAGATATTAAGAGATACCAACATGACGGCACTATTAATCGAATTCGCCTTTATGACTAACCATAATGAAGCTATGAAAATGAGGACATCGGAATATCAGAAAAAATCAGCAAAAGCGGTGGTGGAGGGGATTGTTGCTCAGTATGGTCTAGTAAAGAAACCAGTTGAAAATCCGTCAGCCAGTATATTTTATCGCGTCCAAGTGGGGGCATTTACAGATATCAATCTTGCAAATGGCTTGGTTGAAGAATTGAAAGCAAAAGGATATCCGGCCATACTTATTAAGTAGATTAATTAGGTTTAGTAAAAAGGAGGGTACAATCAAGAATCCGTCGAATAGTAGTCTAAGTATTTCATTGCAACTTTATTTTCGGAGGAGCCAAAAAGTGATGGATTCAATTCAACAAAATATTGTCGATTCTTATAACAAAAATGCGATGGAAAGAGATTCTTATAGTTTCCAAGACTGGAAAGTCAAAGAACGAGAGATTTTCTTAGAAACATTAAAAACAAA
>JAPSKD010000085.1 GCA_031177865.1 Bacillus sp. (in: firmicutes)
ATCTCGGAATTGCTTCTTTGATGGATGAGCATGATGAGAATTTTTTAATTTATGATTGGCGTGCCCCTATTTCAAGCCTTTATTATGATTATGCTCCAGGCCCTGCTTCTTATCCAACAATGGATGGGGAAATCGAAGGCGAAATGAAACTGAAAAGACAATTTATCATTCGTGATTCCAACATTAAAGCGATGTTTGATACCGGTGTAACCATTGGTGACGAAATGCTCCAAGAGGTCCTTGGAAATAATGCAAATGCACAAATGAAGAGCATAGTCGCTACGATTCAGCATGAACAAAACCTGATAATCCGTAATGAGCGAAGTAAACTCCTTATTGTTCAAGGAGTAGCAGGCAGCGGTAAAACATCTGCAGCCCTTCAGCGTGTTGCTTATTTATTGTACAGATATCGTGAAACCATAAAGTCGGAGAATATCATGTTGTTTTCACCTAACCCGTTATTTAACTCATACGTATCCACGGTACTCCCTGAACTAGGGGAAGAAAACATGGAGCAGGCTACCTTTATGGAATATTTAAATAATCGAATTGGCAGTGAATTTGATGTCGAGGACCCGTTTGACCAAATGGAATTTTTACTTAACGATGAGGAACATCCAGACTACGATACAAGGGTTAACGGAATTAGGTATAAAGCCAGTCTAGCGTTTAAAGAAATTATTGACGGGTACGTAATCCAACTATCCACAAAAGGTCTGCTTTTTAAAGATCTTGTGTTTCGAGGCGAAATTATCATATCTAATGAAATGATCTACGATTATTTTTATTCCCTAGATGCGAGTTTCACCATCCCCAACCGAATGGAAATGGTAAAGGATTGGCTTTTAAGAGAGTTGAAGAGAAAAGTCAAACAAGAACGCTCAAAAAGCTGGGTAGAGGATGAGGTACAATATCTTGAAAAAGAGGACTATTTAGAAGCATACCAGGAATTACAAGAGAAAGACCGTTATAATGAGAAAAGTTTTGATGATTTTGAACAGGAACAAAAGATTTTGGCTGAGAAGGTAGTCAAGCAAAAATTTAGGCCATTATTTTCTCGTGTTAAAAAGTTAAATTTTCTCGATATGAAAGGATTATATAGCCAGTTATTTATAAGGGATGCCGAAAACCAGGAAGTCCTTCTAGATGATTGGACTCAAATTTGTACGCAGACAGTTGATACATTAGCTAACAATAAAATATCCTACGAGGATGCAACGCCGTTTGTCTACCTGCAGGACTTAATTAAAGGCAGAAAGTCTACAACTGGTATCCGCCATATTTTTATCGACGAAGCCCAGGACTATTCTCCATTTCAGTTTGCATTGATAAAAAGACTTTTCCCTTATAGTAAGATGACGCTGCTCGGGGACTTTAATCAGGCTATCTTCTCAGGTGCAACCGGATCAGCTACAGTTATATCGGATTATGAAGAAAAAGGGGAAGACGTTGAAAAGATTGTTTTGACAAAGACCTATCGTTCTACGAAGGAAATTGTTGATTTCACCAGCAGTTTGATTGAAGGTGGTGAAAAAATTGAACCATTTAATCGTCATGGAAAGAAGCCATCGGTAAAACGAGTGGAGCTGAACCAATTAAATGGTTTGATTTTGGGCAAAATTAATGATTTTTTAAAAGAAGGACATCGAACCATTGCGGTTATTTGTAGAACCGCTGCTGAGAGTAGAAGGGTATATACTTCACTTAAGGATGATATACCTATACACCTGATTGAGAAGGCGACAATTTCTTATGAAAAAGGGATACTGGTAATCCCGTCGTATTTGGCAAAAGGTATCGAATTTGATGGTGTTATCCTGTATGATTGTTCACAATATAAAAATGAAAGTGAACGGAAATTATTCTATACGGTGTGTACTCGTGCGATGCATAGGCTGCACATGTATGCAACGGATGAAATCAGTACACTGATGCATGATGTCCCAGAAGCATTATATGAGTTAGTAGAATAAAAGCAAAACAACAGCGACCAAAACCTTGGTCGCTGTTGTTACGATATCTAAATATTTTTCCATTGCTTTTCAACCTGTTCGAAAGCAAGTCGATAAATTTCCTCATCGGACGTGTTAGGATTTGCTAAAACATTTGTTAAATAGTCTTTACCTTCATAGGTTACTTTTACATTTACTTGAAGCATAGTATCACCTTTCTTTTTATAGTTTTTTTGAAATTTTGGATGTATTTTAGGCAGAATTGATATAATGGTTTTATTCGTTTTGATAGGAGGTCAAAGGATGTCAGTTCAATTTGAAGAGATTACTAAAGAAACGCTTTATATTGCGCTTGAAATGATAAATTCAAATCCAGATTACAATCTTGTTGAAAATGGCAGTGCCCTAAGGGAGTTTGCAGATATAGAAGAAGAGTTTTTGAATCCTGAAACCATTAGTGTTTTTATTAAGCTGGATGATACCTATATTGGGGTTATGGATTACTTAATGGAAAATCCAAAAGATCAGTGCCCGTGGCTGGGACTATTAATAATTCATAGTGATTATCAAGGATTTGGTTTTGGTGCACAGGCATATGCACTTTATGAAAGTGAAATGCGTAAACGAGGCTTACAGCGTGTTAGACTCGGTGTCATTAAAGAAAATGTAAAGGCGAAACAGTTCTGGGAATTATTAGGGTTTCTTTATGTTAAAACAGTTTTAAGTGAAAATGGCAAGGAAATTTTAGTGTATGAAAAAAACTTCCCGAAGGAAGTATTAGACCTCTAGCATTAAGAATTCTTCGGCAAACTGCTGAACTTGGAGCTTGTCGACGTTATTCTTTCGTAACATTGATTCTGCCAATACTAAGTGGGTTTGATAAGCAACATTTCTTTTTAAATCCCTAATGGATACATCACCATTCAATAATTGAATGGCTTTTTCTCGGATGTCTTGACTCGTAGAAGAATGATACAGGAGAAAAGCAATACAAGTAACTTTATCCACCACCAACACTCCTTATAATATCAAGAATCGAACATTTGCTAATTAATTCGACTTTCTTTATTAAAAATCCTGCCAATATTCTGAAATATTCATAGAGAAACATGATTTTTGTTGAATATTGCTTATTTGGCGGTAGTTTTATATAATATTGAAGGGATAAAAGAAACAATCATATTGTGGAAAATTACCTTCTAGTCCCATTGGGCGGGAGGGTTTTTATTTTTACTTACGAGTTGGAGGTAGCATTTTCATGACACAAGCCTTAATTAAGGATTTGTACAGAAATACAGAAAGTTATATAGACCAGAAGGTAGAATTATCAGGCTGGATTCGCACAATCCGGGATTCCAAAACCTTTGGGTTCATTGAGCTGAACGATGGCAGCTTCTTCAAGGGTGTTCAAATCGTTTTTGACGAGCAGCTTGAAAATTTTAAGGAGATTGCAAAACTCCCTATTAGTTCATCTATTAAAGTGGAAGGAAATTTCATCCATACGCCACAAGCAAAACAGCCATTTGAAATTAAAGCGACGAATATTTCTATTGAAGGACTTTCAAATAGCGACTATCCATTGCAAAAGAAGAAGCATTCATTTGAGTATTTAAGAACCATCGCACATTTAAGACCGCGGACGAATACATTTTCTGCTGTTTTTCGTGTTAGGTCCTTAGCTTCCTATGCGATTCATAAATTCTTCCAAGACAAAGGATTCGTTTATGTTCATTCACCAATTATCACGGGAAGTGATACAGAGGGCGCGGGTGAAATGTTCCGAGTTACCACACTAGATATCGATAACCCTCCTAAAAATGAAGAGGGGACAACGGATTTAACGAAGGATTTCTTTAATAAAGAAACTAACCTGACGGTAAGCGGACAGTTATCGGCAGAGGCCTTTGCCTTAGCATTCCGAAATGTTTATACATTTGGTCCGACATTTAGAGCGGAGAACTCTAATACAGCGAGACATGCAGCAGAATTCTGGATGATTGAGCCAGAATTGGCATTTGCTGAGCTTCCAGATATTATGGACCTGGCTGAAGACATGGTTAAGTATGTAATTGGCTATGTCCTAGAGCATGCACCAGAAGAAATGAATTTCTTCAATAGCTTTATTGAAAAAGGATTATTAGATCGCCTAAACAATGCCCATACTTCAAGTTTTGGACGAGTTACGTACACAGAAGCAATAAATATTTTAATTGAATCAGGCGAAAAATTTGCATACCCAGTTGAATGGGGACTCGATCTGCAAACAGAGCATGAGCGCTATTTATGTGAAAAAGTATTCAAAAAACCAGTCTTTGTAACTGATTATCCTAAGGAAATTAAAGCCTTCTATATGAGGTTGAATGAAGACAATAAGACAGTTGCGGCAACTGATTTACTGGTACCAGGAATTGGAGAATTAATTGGCGGAAGTCAGCGTGAAGAGCGCGAAGACATCCTTGCTGGAAAAATTAATGAACTTGGTATGAATGAAGAAGATTATTGGTGGTACCTAGAGCTTAGAAAATACGGTGGTACAAAACATTCTGGCTATGGTCTAGGTTTCGAACGCTTAATTATGTACCTCACTGGTATGTCAAACATTCGAGACGTTATTCCATTCCCAAGAACCACGGGTAACGCAGAATTTTAATAGCATTAAAAGAAGACCAATCCTTTGGAATTGGTCTTTTTTGTTCATCTATTGAGTTTGAAATTCTTCCTCGAAAAAAAATGTACCGGGATGTTCCTTAACAATGTAAGAATATCTTTTCATGTTTTTGACATACTGCCATTTTAAAATCGTTACTTCTTCGCCAGTGTCTTTAAGTTTCACAGTTTGCCCGCTATTGAATCTGTTATTTGAATTTCTCAAATCAACACCCCTTTTTTCATCAAATTTAATTATAACACATTTTTTTGTCTTCCGCTTGTTACTAATTAATGAAGCTTTTTCTGTGACATCCATACGTAGGATAAAGTGTGATTCCTTTCATTTACATTTTCATTATGTTACACTATTTAAAAAGTGAGGTGTCATTTTGTCAAATTATAAAGCGAAAAAGAGTAACCTCAAAGCCTTATTATCAAAGAATAGCATGAATCTCGAAGGATTGGAAAAGAGTACACACATCCCTTTGGAACAACTTAACGGTTACATGTCAAAGAAAGTAATGAATCTAAGTGTAGCAATGACGATTTCTAAAGAGTTAAATTGCCAGATCGAGGATTTATACGACTGGGAACTAGAAGAAAAAATTTAAGTTCTTCTATGAGGTCACTAGGGTAATCATCCTAGTGACATTTTTAATAACTTGACCAGTCTGTGAGAGGTTTATGCAAGCATGAAAAAGGGAAAAAAATGGACGAGACCTTGCTTAATTCTTCTTTTTTTGGTATGATTATGTAGAATTATTTTTGTTCGGTAGTAAAGGGAAGAATAAGTTATTGCTTTTCGCCTGGATCACAAAGAGCAAGAATAGTAATACAATGTGTGGATTACACACTAGGAGGCAACAAATATGGAAAACGGTAAAGTAAAATGGTTTAATGCAGAAAAAGGTTTCGGATTCATCGAGCGCGAAGGCGGAGAAGATGTATTCGTTCACTTTTCAGCAATCCAAGGCGAAGGCTTTAAAACTCTTGAAGAAGGTCAAGCAGTAACTTTCAATGTTGAGCAAGGTGCTCGTGGACCTCAAGCTGCTAACGTAAACAAAGCTTAATCACATAGTGTGAAAAAAAAACAGACCTTTTTGGGTCTGTTTTTTTGTATATAAATACCTCAACTAAGGAGGTATTTATATCAGTTAATTATTAATATATTTTTCAAATACATAGCCAAAATCTTTTACACTATATTGCTTTTTACTTTCCTCTAACCATTGGAAGGCTGCTTGGTTTAACATTTTAAATTGAACTACCAAGTTGTTATCGGAACTATTAACACGACCTAATGTGGTTGAAGCAATATCAAGGCTTTCTTTGGCGTATCGAAGAGAAATTTCATTGTCATGCGTGATTTCAGATATTTTAATGAGTGCCTTGTAGAGATCTTTAACCTCTTCAATATGTTTTTTATGGACGTCAATGGAGAATGGCTGTGATCCGATTTTGAATTTAATTTCGATATCGAGGTCGACCGTTCCTGCTGTTTCTAGCTTAACATCAGAGATTCGATTGGTGGCATAACTATAGCGATGAAGCATCCTCTTTTTACTTGTCGCACTTGTTCCATCAAGATGAATCAGGGCATTATTGGTGAAACAATATTCATCTGATTTAGATTTAATTAAAAAATATATCCTTTCGTTATCTTCATGCATAACATAATCATCAGAATCAACCTTATCATAATTTTCTGGTTTAATAACAGAACCCACATCACTTAGTCCTAATATATCTGCTGCTACTTTTCCAAACATGATATCAACCTCGCTTACAAATATTTTAATTGCCATTCAACTATACGAAAATGTTCTTAGGAAGTTTCAAGATTTTTGAATGACAAAACAATTTATGCTATATATTTGTGACTTATGCCCTCATTCATATAGCCAATAAATCATATCCCTTAGAAGTATCAAAAAAGAGAATAAAGGAGAAAAGAGATAAATGCGTCCGATGATCCTTGGCACTTTGGCTGCCTTCTTTTTTGCGTTTACATTTATTATCAATCGATCAATGGAGCTAGAAGGGGGGAGCTGGATTTGGAGTGCTTCACTTCGTTATTTCTTTATGGTTCCTTTCCTGCTGCTCCTAGTTTACGGGAGGAAAAATCTTAAGCCGCTATTTGTGGAGATGAAAAATAATCCACGGGCCTGGCTGTTATGGAGTTTTGTAGGATTTGGTCTATTTTACGGCCCGATTTGTTTTTCAGCAGCCTATGCACCTGGATGGCTAATTGCTTCCACCTGGCAAATCACGATTATCTCTGGTTCCCTTTTAGCGCCTTTTTTTGTAGAGACCGTCATGACTCAAAAGGGTCAAGTCAAGATAAAGGGAAGAATTCCTAAAAAAGGCATGGCGATGTCGTCGCTTATTTTGCTTGGTATTATATTAATGCAGGTGGATCATGCAGATTCACTTAGTAAAGTGGAAGTTTTCTTAGGAGTTATACCTGTCATCGTCGCGTCATTTGCCTATCCTTTAGGTAATAGAAAGATGATGGATGTGTGCGGAGGGAGGCTGGATGTTTTTCAACGGGTATTAGGAATGACCATAGCGAGTATGCCATTTTGGATTGTTTTAGCCATTTATGGCATGTTTACGGTTGGTCCACCAAGCATTGGCCAATCTGTCCAATCTGGTATCATTGCGATTACATCTGGTGTGATTGCAACCATTTTATTCTTCCGGGCAACAGATCTGGTTAGAGGAAATATGCAAAAACTTGGGAATGTAGAAGCAACTCAGTCAATTTCGGTACTATTTGCAGTAATCGGAGAGTTAATCCTGTTGAAAGCAGTATTGCCATCCACGGTCTCATGGACTGGAATGATACTCGTCATGGCAGGAATGGTATTTCACAGTTATGTGTCACATAAAGGAGATATACTTGATGGAAAAAAAGTAAGTGCACAATAAGTCGAGAGCCTAATCATTTGGATCAGGCTTTAAGATTATTAACTGGATAGGTATGGAGTTAATTTATCAATTGTCTCCTGTAAAAGTTTTGCGTTTTTCTCATACATGGCTTTTGATTTTTCATCTTGTGTCTCTAAAGAAAAAATTTCCAAATCAGCCTGAGTTTTTTTCAGTGTTGCCAATAATAAAGGTCTCTGAGTGGGTGACGGGACTTGTAATTTGTCATCATAAATGTCTACAGTTAATTCTCCATAAGAATCAACTTGGCCAATAAATACATTGTCGAGGGTTAGTTCAAGCTTTTCTAATTCGGTTTCTAGCCAGTCTCTGCTTTTCCCGGAAGACCTTAATGCTTCATCTAAAATACTCCCGTCCATAATCACTGTTTGAGGTTCTTTTTCATTAGGTACTTTCATTTGTAAATCTTTCGGAGTCAATGGACGATTTTCTTTTTTCAATAAAGCACTAAGAGTTCCTCTAGGTTCCAAAACAGCAAATTCGACGTCTGCTACACGATAAATATCTTTCTGACGAAGTAAGGCAGATAATTCATCAATGGTGTATTTTTCTTTCTTTAAATTTTCCTCTAGAACTTTCCCATCCTTGATTAATATAGTACCATTTCCTTCAATAAAGTCCCGGAAGGATTTACTCTTTAATGCTAAAATGTCAGCAAAAAGAGTTGCAAGGCTAAAAATAATAATAGCGACCATGCCTTGGAGCATATTTTTTTCAAGACCGGCTATCGCTTCACCTGCAATACTTCCAATTGTAATCCCTGAAACGTACTCAAAAAAAGAAAGTTCAGAGATTTGCTTCTTTCCTAGTATTTTTGTCATGAAAAGCAAAAGAGCTAAGAAGACAAAGGAACGAATGATAATATCAATCCAACTTGGCATATTCAGTCACCTCAGAATTTTCAACCTTTATATTGTGGTTCAAGTCGTTCTAGTTCTAAAACGCGAGTCTGTAGATCTTTTTTTACGGAAGCAATAGTTATCATGGTTTCATGGAAGACTTCTTGAGCACCTTTATCATTAGAATTTAAGGCAAGTGAAGATAATTGTGCTTCAATTCCCTTCATATTAGCTAGACATTGCTTTACACTTGTAGCAACGGTCATAATTATACTTCCTTTCTAATTGAATAACTAAAAGAGTTGGCAGGGATGCCAACCCTTATAGTTATTATTGGTTATATTGTGGCTCTTCAGCCAAAATTTCTTGTAGTCGTGGTTCAAGACTATCCAGGACGGATTGAGTTTGTTGAGCTGCATCCTGATAGAGCTTTTTAGCGTTTTGATTTTCAGTGGCTAAAGCAAAGGTTTCAAAACTAGCTTGAGCACTCTTTAATCCCGCCAATGCTTGTTTTACTTGTGTGCCAACTGTCATGACATAACATCCTTCTCTCTTTTTCAAAAATATATTACAAACAGTATTGTACGGAAATATTTAAAATTTATGTAATGAGACTATTACAATCCTAATAAATAAGATTTTCCATTACAATTGGATGTAATGCATGTGTTTTGTTTACAAAGATAAATCCATCGTACCGACTGCTCATGACAGATTGCACATAATTTCCATATTGCTCATATTCAGGTCTATATACAACACCAATAGCACGGTGACCAATTGTTTGTTTGAATTCTCCACGATTTTCATCGTTAAACAAGAGGTATTGGTTAAAAGCACTCGCTTTATGCATTAGGTTTTCCCAGCTCCCCGCTTGGGCTTCAGGAACATTCGTAACGCGAAAGTCTACTCCCCATTCCGTTGACGCAATCACTGTACCACTGTTTGTTCCAAAGCCAACAATGTATACATCTTCAGGATAATTCTGTTCCCTTATCAACTGACCGACATTCACCATTCCAGCGTCTTTCATATCGGTGGCACGGGCATCACCAACATGTGTATTGTGTTCCCAGATGATTACTTTTGCACCTTCACCATAATACTTCATTACAGCATTCAAAGCTTCAACCATGTGGATGTCTCTTACATTCCACGACTTTGAATCGCTTAAGACCATTGTCCGGTAATACTCTTCAGCATTAACTGTAACAAGGGCATTAACCTCCATATTTAAGCTGCTTTCTTCCTCATCGTCATATTTCCACTTATTTTTTTGAATGGAGGAAAGAAGCGCGAGTGCCTCCTTAATACAGTTTTCCGATAAATATCCTGCAGAGACTGCATACGATTCATTATTTCTATTAAAGGGTTCGAAGCAGGAGAACGCATTTCTTGCTTGTTTGAGCCCTGAGTTACCGGTCCTTTCTAAATATTTTATGATTTCGTCCATACTCTCCCAAAGGCTATAGACGTCAAGTCCATAAAAACCCACTTTATTCTTTAGTTTGGTTTGTTGATTATAATTTCTTAACCATTCTACTAATTCAATAATTTCTTGATTCGCCCACATCCATGTTGGCCAACGATTAAAACTTTCAAGAACCCCTCTCACGTCATGTTGTGATCCGATGTTTTTTATGTAACGATTTATGCTTTGACAGGAAGGCCAATCTCCTTCAACGGCAATGACAGAAAATCCTTTTTCCTTGATTAACCTTTTAGTGAGCTCAGTACGAATAGTATAAAACTCCGAAGTACCATGGGAAGATTCACCCAGAAGGACATACTTGGCGTCACCGATAGCAGCGAGCAGAGGATCAAGATCATCAATGGAATCAAAGTGTCTAGTATATTTTTTTATCGAATCGAGCATAAGCAGACATCCTTTCATAAATAGTGATATTGCTAATCTTCCCTAATGGCTTTTCTAAATAACAAAAACTCCCAAATTAATTTAGGGAGTTTTCGCATATTTTTATCTATACATCGTCCATTTACCAATATCGTTAAATCCGAGTCGTTTATAAATACGTCCGGCCTCAGGATTATCATAAAATAAGCAGAGTACCTTGCCTTCATCTAACACATCTTTAAAAAGCTTTTGCATAATCGCTGTTGCCAACCCTTTACGTCGATATTCTTTCCTTGTACAAACACCAACAATCATAGCAGAAATTGAATTTTCTGCAGTCGTAGAAACACATGCCGTGATCTGTCCATTTTCTTCAGTAAAGTAGCTTCTAGCAGTGTTAGTTTCCATCGAAGTACGTAACATTTCAGCAGCATCATCTCTGATTTGAAATTCATCAATTGATCTGCGTATAGATAATATTTGGTCAATGTCAACAAGGGTGGCCTTTTTTATGTCCAAATTAGTTTCTCCAAGATTTTCAATACTTTTGCACTCTGCAAAAAAAGTTTCTTGCTTTTTACCGAGCTGAAGCTCCTGGAATGCTCCGAATTTCTCAACTATATCTGATTTACCGGACAGGAAGAATGGCCTTGGATAGGAGGTGATAATCGATACAAACTCATCAACATTAAATTCGCCTTTGGCATAAGGAATAAAGGATTGATAGAATCTGAGAAGTACAGCCTTGATTTCTCCATGTTTATTGAATTCTGCCCAGATTTCTTGAAAGTCAGAATCATATCCAAAAACCTCTAAATCCCCAATAATAAATAAATTGATGGAGGGTTCCGCACTTAAAAAAGAAAGGACCATATCGTGGTCATGTTTAGTTAATTTTCTAATCATTAAATTCTCCCCCTTTGCTGTTAATAGCGTAAGCAAATAATTGCTAAATTTCAATATTAATAATTTTATTGTTTTCTAAACTAATAAAAATGCACCAATTTCTCACAACACTCTGTATAAACGGAAATTTTTGGTGCTATACTAGACAACACACATCGGCTGAAGCTTGAACCTTCTATTAGAACGGTAAAACGACTAAAGGGAAGAGTGAAGAAACATTTTTGGCTGATGTCATGGTTGGGTCCCCTAAGAGGGTAATCCCCCAAGAAGCTGTCTCTAATAGAGACGGCTTCTTTTCTTTTTTGTAATGGCTGTGTTAAAGCCATTTATTGATTTTGGCACTCTGATGATTGGAGCAGAATACGAAGTGCCTGGAGTGGTAATCAACAGACAAGTTTAACACAGCCAATAAAGAAGGAATATTGGGAAATAAAGTGCATAAAAATTCAAAAAACTATCAATTTACTGATATAATGGAATTAGAAATTTTATCCGAAAGGGGCAAGATAATGTCAGGAATTCCAAATATTAGTCAAAACGAGCAACATCAGCTGCTGGTGGAAAAAGTTCAACACCGGGGGTTGCCAACTAGAAAGATTATTCAAAGAATCATGCTTATTACAATTGGCGCAGCATTGATGGCGGTCGGGTTGGAAATTTTTCTTGTACCCAATCATGTTATTGATGGAGGCATTGTCGGAATTTCAATTATGCTTTCCTATTTGACAGGTTGGAAATTAGGTTTCTTTATCTTTCTTCTAAATATCCCATTTTTCTACATCGGTTATAAACAAATAGGAAAAACCTTCGCTTTATCCACTCTTTATGGAATTATTATTCTATCTATTGGCACCACATTGCTTCATCCAGTACCAGCATTTACTCAGGATATCTTACTTGCAACCGTTTTTGGGGGAATCGTTCTCGGAATTGGTGTAGGGATGGTCATCCGCTACGGAGGATCCCTGGATGGTACTGAAATTCTTGCTATTCTCTTTAATAAAAAGCTTCCTTTCTCTGTTGGTGAAATTATCATGTTTTTTAATTTATTCATTCTCGGGAGCGCAGGTTTTGTTTTCTCCTGGGATCGGGCTATGTATTCGCTAATTGCCTATTTTGTAGCTTACAAAACCATTGATATTACTGTCACTGGTCTTGATGAATCCAAATCAGTTTGGATTATTAGCGATAATTCAAAGGAAATTGGTGAGGCGATTATGCATCGACTTGGCCGTGGTGTTACGTATATTAATGGAGAGGGTGCATACTCGGGTGATCACAAGAAGGTAATTTTTTGTGTAATTAACCGTCTCGAGGAAGCTAAGTTGAAGGAAATTGTTACTGAAAATGATGAAAATGCCTT
Organism: Bacillus sp. (in: firmicutes); assembly: GCA_031177865.1. Taxonomy (GTDB): domain Bacteria; phylum Bacillota; class Bacilli; order Bacillales; family Cytobacillaceae; genus Neobacillus. Next base: position 12,514 of record JAPSKD010000085.1, read on the forward strand.
TCTCGCTGTTGCCGATATCGCGGAAGTTCGAGGAGGCAGGTTTAAGAAAAGAGATATTCATTAAATAAACTGCCGTTTGGCGGTTTTTTTGTGTCCTTTTTGATATTAAAGTGATATCATTATGATATAGAATCTAAAGGAGTGATTGGCTTGAAAGAAAAAGAAATGTTTAAGTTAAATGGGATTATAGGTGTTTTCCTTTTTATTTTATTCGGTGCAATAACCGGATTTAGTTTCAGGCAATATATTTTAAGTGAAAATTTTCTTATTTTGGCTGGATCTTTTATAACACTAATTTTAACAGTCCTTGTCTTATCAGGTTTCACTATTATTCAACCGAATCAAGCTAAGGTGTTTACGCTTTTTGGAAGCTATCTGGGTGTAATTAAAGAAGAAGGATTTTGGCTATCGGTGCCGTTAACAGTTAGAAAAAATGTTTCACTTAGAGTAATCAATTTCAACAGCGATAAGCTAAAAGTTAACGACCTAGAAGGCAATCCAATTGAAATTGCTGCAGTAGTGGTTTACAAGGTGTTTGACTCTGCAAAAGCGGTTTTCGATGTTGAAGATTATAAAGAATTCGTTCATACTCAAAGTGAAACAGGACTGCGCCACATAGCAAGCCAGTATCCGTACGATAATTTTAATAATGATTATGAAATCTCTTTGCGTCAACATTCTGATGAAGTTGCGGAAGAATTAACGAAGGACCTGCAGCATAGGCTTCAGCTAGCTGGTGTGGAAATTATCGAAGCTAGGATCATGCACTTAGCCTATTCAAGTGAGATTGCTCATGCAATGCTTCAAAGACAGCAAGCCAAGGCAGTTTTAGCTGCAAGAAAGGTAATCGTTGAGGGAGCTGTATCAATGGTTAAATCAGCGATTGACCAATTGAGCACAGAGGGAATAGTAGAGCTTGATGAAGAAAAGAAAGCGCAAATGGTAAACAATCTAATGGTAGCATTAGTTTCAGAAAAGGGAAGTCAGCCGATAATTAATACAGGAAGTATCTATTAAGGTTGTGATATAGTGGCTGAGAAAAAAAGATTTCTATTGCGCATTGATCAACAAATTTATGACGCGCTTGAAAAATGGGCGGAAGATGAATTCCGTAGTGTAAATGCTCAAATAGAAATAATCATAAAAAAAGGTTTAAAAGACTCGGGGAGACTAAAAAACTCCCGAAGAAAAAAAGATGAATAAGTTAGCTAATTTGTCGGAAAAGGCGGGCGTTTTATGAAATCGTTCGTTTTTTGTCGTTTTACGAAGAAAATGCAAGATAAAAATCAGCTTTTGTCGTTGTATGCGCTTACCTAGGAAATAATTAAAAGGAATGTCTATTTATTTCCCGAAGGAGAGATGTCAGTAAAAAACTAACATCTCTGTTTTTATGAAATTAAACCTAAAAAAGGAGTTCGTATACTTCATTTAATTCATGTGCCCGTTTTTCATCTTGTTCTTCTTTGGCATAGTTAATTTCCTTAGGAAGCATGTTATTTAAAAAGTTAATCTCCTTTTGAGTTAGATGTCTTACAAAATCACCCTCATTTGAAAAATTCCCTTCAGACAATTTTCGATATAATTGTCTGCCTTCGGAATGGTCATCACTGTAATTTGATAAGATTTCGCGTAAATAGCCCAATGTTTTGTCCATTTATGTCAACCGTCCTTTCACTTTTTATCTTTTGACGAAATGGAATTTATAATACCTGTATCATAATTTAGATTCACAATTAAATATTTGGTGCAGAATATAAAAGAAGCATAAGTGGATGGAAGAATTGCCACAAAAAGGGGGGATCTGCTTGATAAACCATCTGGTGAGAGCAGTACCAAATTTATTTACCATTGGAAATTTATTATCAGGAGTATTTTCCATTACTTTTAATATGAATGGATATTTACAAATGGCGGGCATGTTTATTTTTTTATCCGCTATATTTGACTTTTTTGATGGACGGTTAGCAAGAAGATTAAAGGTTAATAGTGAATTTGGGGTAGAACTTGATTCGTTAGCAGACATTGTCAGCCTTGGTGTTGCACCTGCACTTCTTTTTTACTCTTTGGAACCACCTTCCACTTTCACAACCATCGCATTTGTGTTATTTCCCACTATGGGTGCTTTACGATTGGCGAAATTTAATGTGAAACCAACAAGAGGTTATTTTATGGGTTTGCCAATAACGGCTGCCGGGCTTTTAATGGCTTGTATGGGAGTATTCCTGTATAGTAATGCATTCATTACCACTTTACTTTCGATTCTTATGGTAAGCCCAATAAGGATAAAAAAGCTATAACACTTTATGTGAACCTCTAAAAATCTGTAAACAAATAACATTTCAACTGGAGTTTCCCAAACATATTCCAGCCTTAATTACAAACATTAAGCTAATGGAAGGGGAGTTTTACTTTCCACTTAATGTTAAATGAAGGAGTGCTTTGGATGAGAAATATGGTAAAGCCGTTTTTCAATTTGTTTGGTAAAAAACGAAAGAGTAGAGGGACCATGTGGGTATCGCTTATCGGAGTTGGAATAAGCGCCGCCGTTTTTGGTCTTACAAGAGGAAAACGAAAAAATATTGCACAGCCATTCCAAGATGTAGTCCAAAGCTTTACACCGAAAAATAATATGAATATTAATAACACGGCACTTGCTGAGTTCTCTGAAGAATTATTGGCAAGTGCGTTGAGAAATGATGATAAAAACCGTTAAAAAAAGTCCGCATTTTGCGGGCTTTTTTATAGTGGCGGAAAAGGAATCTTTTTTGGCTGGTATTCAATGACTTCGGAGGAATATAACTTAATCACTAAAAGATTTCCTAACGTTCTAGCCTGGATTAATATCGGTTGATTGTACATGTTTTTAAATTCAAAGTCGGGACCATACCAACTGACGGTCGCATCACGTCCGGGTGGTATATATGGGACATGTCGGCTGTGAGAAAAACGCTGGACAATTTTTAGACCTGCACTATCAACAGCATTGAACAAAGTAGAAGAAACCTGACATATGCCCCCGCCGATATCTTCAGCATATTCACCTCTCACAATTACTTTAGCCTTTTCGTAGCCTTTTTCAGAGGTTCTCTTCCCGACTACTTTATTAAATGAAAATGTTTCACCAGGAAAAATGACATAATTATTAATGGCTTCGACAGCTAATTTAATATTGGTTGAACGTTTTTTGTTTCTTGGATTAAAGGAAGTTATATAACGACCGATGCGAATACTTCGAACGTCTGATAGTAATTCACTATCTACTTTTGGATAAACAGGATACATTGGAATTTCTATGGATGAAGTGCTTTGTTCGAAAAAAAAGGAATAAAAGTTTTCTGTAAAAGCTTGTCGATTGACACTAAGACCAAGCTCCTCAGGAATAATATTTCCATGCTGATCCAATTTTGCATTTTTAGGCGAAACAGAAAACTGTTTTTCTAATTCTCTTACTAGTTGATCATATTTCTCTGTATTCATAATAAAGTAATTTGGATCACCGACGGAAAACTCTTCTCTAATGATATTCGAATAAGGTTTCCCTTCTCTCGTTAGTTGGACACTAGCTTGTGGGATCACTTGTTGAATCATAAGTAATAAACTAAATAACCATGATAAACCCATATCGTACAAACCTCCTCACGATAATTTGGGGCAAAATTAGTATTTTTATGTAAAAAACTAAGCTGAATAATTTCTAAAATTATTCTTTATAAAAAACTAGAAAGAGGACTCTAAAAGTAAATGTTTATTAAAGCAATTAATCCGTAAATAGCAGGGGAGTGGTAAGAATGACAAGTATCACACTTTTTTTATGTTTTATTGAAAAAAGTGTAGAATAATAGTATATAATCAAGTAATAACACGAATTACGCAAAGTGCTAGCAGTTTGCTATATATATGATAGGAGTGTCTCCCTTGGCTGAAAATGGAAGAATACAGTTAAATGTAAGAATCTCAAAAGAAACTTCTGACAAACTGGACGAAATTGTTGAATACTACCAAGAAAACCTTAAGTTAGGTCGAGTATATAAAGGAGATGTTTTAACCGATATTATTGAAAAATCACATGATTTAATGAATAAGCAAAAAAAAGGAATAAAAAGATATTAAAAATATTTGTTAGAATATTTAGAAATAAATTTGAATATTTAATATTTGGAGGTATAATATTAGTTGTAGATACCAACTGGTTAGTATGTATGAAGGGGTGGGGTTATTGGATTTTTTATATTCTGCTAAAGTGAAAGAGTTACAGACTAAGCTGACAAACTTTATGGAGGAACATGTATATCCCAATGAAAAAGTGTATGAGCAGCAGCTAAACGATCAGGAAAATCGATGGAGTGCTGTTCCACAGGTAATGGAAGACTTAAAGGAAAAGGCAAAGGCTGCTGGTCTCTGGAACTTATTTCTCCCGGAAAGTGAATATGGTGCAGGTTTAACAAATCTGGAATATGCTCCGCTTTGCGAAATT
>JAPSKD010000449.1 GCA_031177865.1 Bacillus sp. (in: firmicutes)
CTGCGTGCTAGTTCCAAGAGAGCTTTCTTTTGATATATAGATTAGTTATTGTGTGAGAGGATTTTGTTTGCTTCTGTTCTAAATCGTTGTGCTCCCTCAGTCGGAGTAATTTTTTTAAACAATATTTGTTCAGAAACATCTTGTAATAATTTCACAACCTCATTACTGCCAAGGGGGTTTGCTTTTTCAACTATTTTGTTTTTATTTTGCACTTCATATACGTAGTCGAATACCTTCTTCTGGTTATCAGATAAATCTTGTTTTATTTTCTCTGCTACCTTCGTAGAAATAGGTACTCCTCTTTCGCCTTTTATTACCTTATTGGCCCCAATATCATTTATGAAGAAATCAATAAATTGGGCTGCCGCCTCTTTATGCTTTGAACTTCTTGACATAGAGAAAAGCATACTAGGCTTAACGTTAAGCCCCAATTCCTGTCCTGGTCCTGGAGGAGGAAAAAGCTCGAGCTGTCGATTTGTTGCTTCCAAAAAGCCAATGTATTGGTTTGAATATGCCCATTGCATCGCAGACTGCTGCTTTACTAACAATTCATCTTCGATTCCTTTAATCTGTTCCGTAACATCCGCTCTTGGAAATGCACCTTGATCGAGGAGTCTTAATTGCATGTCGAAATAATCGACAAATAATTGATCATCCTCATACCCTAATCCTGTTCCAGTTTTGTTATATAGATCCATGCCTTTTGTCCGTAAGTAATACGAGAGGAAGACATCCGGTGATTTCATCCCGTTCGTCCCATATATACCCTTATCTTTTTGAACCTGTAAAACAATTTGTTCAAAATCGCTCCATGTCCAATTATTTTTTGGCTGGTTACCCACCCCTGAAGAAAGTAAATTAGGGTCAACGATGATGGCTGGCGCATTTAACCCTAAAGGAAAGCCATACAACTGTTTTTCAATTTTCCCGCCTGAAAGAATGGTCTCGCTGATTGATTCTGTCTTAATTAGTTCTTGATTAACATATGGTGTTAAATCTTCAAGCAAGAAATTTTCACTGTATGTTTTAAGATAAAGCATATCCATTTGAACAATGTCAGGAAGTTGATTACCTGCTGCCATTGGAGCTAATCGTTTCCAATAATCATCCCAATTAGAATATAGCGGCTCGACATTAATATTTGGATATTTTTCCTCAAACAATTCTATTACTTCCAAGGTATAGTCATGCCGGGGTTTTTCTCCCCACCAGGCAATTTTTATTGTTATTTTTTCATTTCCTTTACTCTCAGCAGAATCTACTAAATCGAATTCTCCACACCCACCAGCGAAAAATACCATTACTAGGGATAAAGTAGAAAACAAGAGTTTTTTCATTTTTTTCCCCCTTTACCATTTATCACAAACCTTGTAACGATTCTCTTTTGTATTCTGATGGAGTAAAACCTGTATGTTTTTTGAATACCTGGCTGAAATATTGAGGGTTTTCGCCATACCCAATTTTTTCAGCAATCTCGAATACCTTTACATCATTTTCCTTCTCTATCATACTTATAGCCAATTCAATTCTTAATCTCGTAATATAATTTGAAAACTTTTCCCCCGTTTCTTTCTTAAAAAGTTTGCCAAGATAATCGGCATTCATATATAACATCTCGTTTGCAACCCAATGCAATGATAAATTTTCATTCCCGATATATTTATCAATTGTCTCGATGACCTTCTTAATAATTGTTGAATGTTTATTATTATTTTGATTAAAAAATGTTAGGGTAATTTCATGGGCAACGCTTTCAAAAAAAGCTTTCAAATTTTGGATCGTGTCGATTTCTAAAAGTAGATTTAATTTGGTTAAATACTTATTCATCTCTTTAGGTTCACATAAACGGATCATAGCATTAAATAATTGTATGACATAAGACTTGGTGATATTGATATCAAGCCTTAAATCTATTAATTGATTAAAAAATGTCTTTATTTCGTTATTAACATCTGACCAGGAGCCCGCTTTCACCAAGCGACAGAAGTTTTGGTCATCATAATAGAACTCTAATTCCTTTGATGGGTTTTGATAGGAAATGTCTTTTTTGGTAATGACGCCGCCTTCTCCTAAATAAAAGCGATAAGCTAGACAGTCCAGTGATTCACTATATAACTTATTCGCCGTACTTATTTTCCCTGTGTCACTGATGGCGACCGTAGAATCTAGTTGGTAATATTGATAGAATGTTTTTTTTATCTTTTCGATTTGAGTGAGAAGGACAGAGTAACTGCAATAATCCTCGATGAGAAATAATATCGTTTCCCCTACCATACAACTAAGAATATAGGAATCAAAGATATGTTCAGCTATATTTTTGATGGCAAACATATGCTCAAATTCAAAATTCCCTTCTAGTTGAAATAAAACCAGTCTAACGTCTGGTGTATGTAAATCTATATTAAAAAGCTTTTGATAATACTCTAAATCTTTGTTTTCATAATGATTGGTAATAAATTCTTTCATCAGCTGTTCTTTTGCATAGGGTAGAACGCTTTCTAGTGTTCCTTTCATATTTTGAATAAATTGTTCTCGTATTTGCTTTTGCTTCAAATCCTCACAAATTTCCGTTACAGCCTCCATTATTGAATTCTCATTACAGGGTTTTAATAGATAATGCTTCACCCCGTATTGCATCGCCTGTTTGGCGAAATCAAATTCACTGAAGCCTGATAACAAAATAAATCGTATTTCAGGAAATACGCTATGCACCTTTGCAACAAGCTCTAGACCATTCATTCCAGGCATTTTAATATCACTGATCACGATGTCTGGCTGTTGCTGTTCAATGATACTAAACGCCTCAATCCCATTTCTTGCGGTACCAATTAAATTTGTCCCAATTGACTCCCAATTGATTACCTTTGACATCCCTTCGGTAATGATTCGTTCATCATCAACTAGCAATACCTTATACATGGTTCTCCCCCTTATCGAAAGGTAAAGCAATGATTACTTTCGTTCCTTTATTAGGTTCGCTTACAATCTTTATTCCATATTTCTCCCCATAGGCCAATTGAATTCTGTCATTAATATTCGACAACCCTACCCCTTGTCCTCTGGTTTTGACTTCTCCTCTTTTTACCTTTTCTATAAAGGCTGACTCCATTCCGGGTCCATCATCTTCCACAATGAGGTTAATCGTATCTTTTTCTACTATTGAATAAACACTAATTTTACAAGGAT
>JAPSKD010000450.1 GCA_031177865.1 Bacillus sp. (in: firmicutes)
CAAATCCAATCAATGATACACCTGATAAAAGGGAAATCCCTACAAGCAGCTGAGAGGTTAAATACTTACGAAAATTACTTGCAATACCTGCCATTGTAATATCCCATAGTAGTAATCCAATAAAGATGGCACTGCTATAAAGTATTAACTGGCTCGTTTCATAGGTCGCAGCTGTCTTAGCAAGAACAGAGCCGTAAATCCCGAGCCAAAACAAAATCGTTAACGGATTGGATATGGACATAAAGAAACCGGATAAAAAAGATTTTACTAATGGTTCAGCCTTCCTATTTTCTCCTATTTTTAGCTTATTTGCTGATAGCATGGTCTCAATTCCCGTATAAATTAAGACAAAGCAGCCAAATAACCACAAAAAAGTTTTCATAAAAGGAGTTTCCAGAAAATGAACAACTCCCATATAAACAACCAACATATAAACACCATCCGCTACAACGGCCCCTACCCCAATAAGCCATGAATGCATAAAACCATGCCTTATTCCCTTATCAATTTGAGCTGCATTTATCGGACCAATCGGAGCAGCTAGTGATAATCCTAGTAAAATATAACTCAAAAATACATTCATCCTAATCTCTCCCTGAATCAAAAATAGAAGCCTGTCTTTTAATTTCTATTCAGGAAAGAGGGTTTGTACCACTTTTATTTCAAAAAAGGCTGGTTTTGTAAATATTGTTGTTAAAATCCTAAAGCCGATTTTAACGAGGAGCATACTATATTCTGCTTGAAATTAAGTTTGCAAGCTCTTTTCTTATAATTGAATGCTATTTTGCAACAAATCATAGCTGATTCAAGCGTTTAATTTCCAAAAGCAACAAAGTTTAAGAAAAGAGCTCCAAAAAGAAGAGTCTTCTTTAAATAAGAAAACTCTTTGAGCAGCCTTTACGTATGGAGTTAGTTTGACTCAGATATTTTTCTGTTATCCATTTTATAAAACTCCTGGTCATCACTATCTCTAATTAAATGATGACGGGGGGCAGGCATTGAGAAAGTATCAATATCAATGATAAACTTGGGACGGTGTTTTGATTCTTTATATATTTTTCCGACATATTCTCCAATTAAACCTATCGCTATCAGCTGTAAACCTCCGATTAACCAGATAGAAGTAATCAGTGACGTCCAGCCTGTCTGAGTTTCCCCCAATACTTTTAACATTAAGAAATATAAACCAAATAACAGGCTTAGGAAAAAAGAAACAAATCCGATAAACAGTACAAATCGAATCGGTGAAACAGAAAAGGATGTTATTCCATCGAAAGCAAACGCAAGCATTTTTTTCAATGGATACTTCGTTTCACCTGCTTGTCTTTCCTGGCGATCATAGTAAACGATATCTGAGCGAAATCCAAGGAGAGGAACAATTCCACGTAAAAAAAGATTTACTTCTTTAAATCCCTCTAATTCCATTAATGCTCGTTTACTCATTAAACGAAAATCCGCATGGTTATAAACAAGGTCTACACCCATTTTTCTCATGACCTTATAAAAACCTTGAGCAGTGCTCCGCTTAAAAAAGGTATCACTATCCCTGCGTTTTCGAACACCATAAACAATTTCATTTCCTTCATTAAATTTATGGATAAATTCACGAATAACCTGAATGTCATCCTGGAGGTCAGCGTCAATAGAGACAACACAATCTGATGCGTCCTTAGCAGCGAACAAACCTGCTAATAACGCATTTTGGTGCCCCACATTTCTTGACAATTTTAAACCTCGGATATGCTCATTTCGTAATCCTGCTTTATAAATTATTTCCCAGGTTCGGTCCTTACTCCCATCATCAACAAACAAAATCTTTGTTCGGTTGGAAACGAGTTGCTCACTTATTAACTGTTTTACGAGCTGGTCGAGCTGAGTAATTGTTTCCGTTAATACTTCTTCTTCATTATAACAAGGCACAACAATCGTCAGGACAGGTTCAATCATCCGTTATAACCCCCGATTCTTACAAAGTCTTGTATAAATAAATCTTCCAGGCAGAGTTTTTCGATTCAAATATTTTATCCAGTTTTAGTTGAATACTCTCTGAGTTATCAATAGGCAGTGCAGATAGAATGTATTTACCACCCATTTCTTTAAATACCGTTGTATTTAGTTGCAGGTCCTTTAATTTTCGCTTGGAATCCTTTTTAATCATATATTTTTTCCCAAGCTGTGCAGTAAAGATGTAACAGCGGCCGCCCCACTGATCAAAATATTTACGAATGGTTTTATTTTTCGCCAACTCTGCCTCAATTATTTTCCTAAACTGGTGTTTATAAGATAATGGGTAAAAGTTATTATAGGTATCCAATGTATAAAAGCCATTATACTGGGATATGGCAGGATGAATTCCGATACTGGCCACCCGGTAATTTTTTTGTTCTTGACCTATGTGCTCCTTTATCTCCGTAAATAATTCCTCTGCATAAAATTCTTCTACTGTTGGTTTTTTGTGGTAGATAATCTCATCATTAAATAAACAAAGCAATAGAATTTGAGCGATAGCAAACCATTTAGCTGTATTCGCCCAGCTTCGCCCTCGTAGTGAAAGAATTTTTAATGATAGAGCAAACGCAGCATAAATGACCATCGGTCTTAAAAAGTGATAACGGGCAAAGTTAAAGGTGTCCATAAAATGAAATTTCTTCGTCAGCGGTAACCAGCCTTTATAAAACCAAAACGCATACCATAGTGATAATAAAAAGTTTAATCCAAATAAAAAGACAAATAGCTTTTCCTGTTTCCAGAGTTTTTTTGAATAGACAAAATAAAATGCTATAAGCATAACGGGTAGAATAAACAGACCGTGTACAGTCATTACATGCGTATGTCCTAAAACATAATTTTTAAAGGTCAGTCTGACTACTCTCCATAAGGGTAGGGAAGCGTGAAAATATTCATCACGGCTATTTGGTTCGGTCGAGTACAAAAATGAATGGACCAATCGATATTCAACGAGCATAAAAATAGACGTCATATAGGCTATCGATAAAAAGAAACGAAGATTCCACCCTTTTCCTCTAAGAACATCCGTAAGCCAAAAGATTCCCATTGCGCTCAAGAAAAAGAAAAATCCTAAGACGATGCTAGCGTAAAAAGGAATTAACGTAAGAACAATGTAATCTTTTTTCGTTCCTTCTCCATTTCGGATATTAAGGAAAG
>JAPSKD010000451.1 GCA_031177865.1 Bacillus sp. (in: firmicutes)
CACCTGAACGAATTGAGTGTCAAACGGAAGAAAGCCTGAAACAGACTAAATATTATAGTGAAAAATTAGGTGTTCCAATCAAACTTCATGCGGCACAGGGGAGCTTTGAATATCACACAATACTTGAGAAACACGGTGTAACACCTATACGATATTTGTATAATCTTGGTTTTTTAGGACCGAAAACCGGAATTCCTCATGCTCATTTTATTGCCGGTTATAGTGAAGCACTCGCGGGTGAGGGTGATGATATAGCTTTGCTAACAGAAACTAATACAACAGTAATCCATTGTCCATTAATTATCGGAAGACATGCTTCTATGCTAGAATCATTTGCCAAATATAAAAGGTCAGGAATTAATTTAGCAATGGGGACTGATACTTTTCCTCCAGATATGTTTCAGAACATTCGCACTGGCAGCATGCTATCACGATTAATCGAAAAAGATGTGGAGGACTCCACCTATGCTGATTTATATCGTGCGGCAACTCTCGGCGGAGCTAACTTCCTAGGAAGGGATGACCTTGGAAGGATTGCTGTTGGAGCGAAAGCCGATATTATTACGATTGACTTAGACGGCTTCCATATGGGCGTGATTGATGATCCAATTCGTACCATGATCGCATGTGGATCAGGAAGAGATGTTAAATTATCGATTATTAACGGCAGGGTGGTTATGAAAGACCGAAAAATCCCTGATCTGGATTTAGAAGAAATCAAATCCAAAGGTCAAAGATATTTTAACAAAATGAGAAAAGGATATTTGGAAAGGGATTATCAGCAGCTTCCCGAAAATGAACTGCTTTCTTCATCGTTTAAAATCGTAGATTTCATCTAATTCTGAAAAGAAGTAAAGATATTAAAAAATAAAGTAAATATTTCTCAAACAAAATAGTCTGAATATTTTTTATAATTAGACAAGAGCATATGCTTAATAAAAATATTCAGGGGGTTAGAGGCCATGAAAGAGAAATGGAGATTAGGAAGATTCTTACTAGTCATGCTTATTGCAATCGTTATTACCGGCTGTTCTACTAAAAAGGACGTCAGTACAAAGGAAAATAACGGCGATTCTGGATCAAATGACGGGGGTACATTAGTTATAGCTCGTTTGTCAGATGCCGAGAACTTAGATCATCATTTCATGTCGACGATTAACGCCGCAAGTGTTACACATGGCAAAATTTATGAGGGGCTTGTAGGACGTGATAAAAATGCCGAAATTAAGCCTTTGCTTGCAGAAAACTGGAAACAGCTTGATGATTTAACATGGGAATTTAATCTTAAAAAAGATGTGAAGTTCCATGATGGAACTGCCTTTAATGCAGATGCTGTAAAAGCGACATTTAACCGACTGCTAGATCCAAATGTTGGTTCACCAAGAGCAGTTGTATTTAAAATGGTAAAAGAAGTAAAGGTAGTGGATGAATTTACAGTTCAATTTATCTTATCCGAGCCATTTTCCCCATTACTTTCTATTCTAGCCAGCCATGAAGGCGGTATTATTAGTCCAAAAGCGATTGAGAAGTTCGGTAAAGAAATTATCAATGAACCGAATGGAACAGGTCCATTTGTTTTTGAATCTTGGACTCCTGGTCAAGAAATTGTCTTTGAGAAAAACAAGGAGTACTGGGGAACAAAGGCTAAAGTTGATAAAGTTGTATTTAAGGTAGTTCCAGAAGAAACAACAAGAATCTCTATGCTTGAAACTGGAGAAGCCCATATTGCTGAGCCACTCTCCGTACCGATGATGTCTACTGTAGAAGCTTCGTCTGCAGTTGACGTTTACCGCAGTGAAGGATTTGGTACAGAGTATATTGGCTTTAACGTTCAAAAAGAACCATTTAATGACGTCCGTGTTCGTAAAGCAATCTCTCATGCGGTTGAAATGGATTCGATTATAAAGGGTGTATACAATAATGTTGGTAAAAAGGCGAATTCATTATTAGGCTCAAAGGTCTTTGGCTACCATGCTGCTATGAAAGCCTATGAATATAACCTTAATGAAGCAAAGAAATTGCTAGCTGAAGCCGGCTATCCAGATGGATTCGATACAACACTAAAAACAATGGATAGCAAAGAAAGAATCAATATGGCGGAGGTCCTTCAATCACAATTAAAAGGAATCGGTGTTAAAGTAAATATCCAAGTCTTAGAGTATGGTACGTTCGTTGAGCAGGCAAACAACGGGGATTCTGAGATATTTATCCTCAGTTGGAGAAACGCAACCGGTGATGCCGATTATAATCAATACAACCTTTTCCATACCAATTCTCACGGAGCATCTGGAAATACCTTCTTCTATAGTAATAAAGAGGTGGATAGTTTAATTGATGCTGCCCGTAAAGAAAAAGACCCAAATAAACGTATTGAACTATATGCGCAGTCACAAGAATTAGAAATGGAAGATGCGGTATATATTCCAGTAAGGGTCATTGAAAATCTAGCTGCTGTAGCCAAAAATATCCAAGGCTTTGCAATCAGCCCATCTGGTTATTTAGAAATCAATGAAGTTTCAATCAAATAGGAAAAATTATAAGAGGGATATCCAAGTGGATACGCCCTTTTATCTTGTAACAGTAATAGAAAGGATGTTTTAATATGAGCCGTACTTATTGGTTAACAAATGCCCGCTTAGAAACGGGATATATAAAAGAAAATGATAGAGTAGCAGGAACAAAAACAGAGCTATTTCACTTATTAATAGAGGATGGTGAAATCGAAAAAGTAATCAAAGGTTCAGTGTCTATTGGAAGTGAACTTCCTGTAAAGAATGCAAAGGGTTTGCTCCTGCTACCCTCATTTATTGAAAAGCATGTTCATCTAGATAAGACTTACATGGGTGAGGATTGGCGGGCTTGTATCCCCGCTTCAGGTGTTATTGAACGATGTGAAATAGAAAAAAATATTCTAGCATCCATTCCTTCCAGCACACAGCAACGTGCAGAAGCTTTGCTGGAAGTATTACTGTCTTATGGATCAACCCATGTAAGAACCCACGTGGATATTTATCCGGAAGCAGGATTGCATAATTTGGAAGGTGTCGGGCATGCACTAGAAACATATTCTAATAGGCTAAGTGCAGAAATTGTTGCCTTTGCCCAGCATGGCTTGCTGCGTCCTGGTACTGTTCAACTAGTAAGAGAAGCAGTAAGAA
>JAPSKD010000086.1 GCA_031177865.1 Bacillus sp. (in: firmicutes)
AGCGTTGAAGCAATTATTGAACTGTTCATGGAAGAAATGAACCTAAATATGTAAAATATCCTTCAGCCCGAAAGAATCCTATTTCTTTTGGGCCTTTTTTTATATTTTTCAGACCCCTTATGTCCTTTGGGAATTACAGGCTTAGGCATAAGAGTTCGCTTTTCGGTTAAAATGATGAAGAAACTTTAGATGGAGGAAACAACATGAATGATAATCTAACGGAAAAAGAGGTACATAAGATTATTGAAAGAAGAAGCACGGGTAAAACAAGCTTCGGTGAATTTTTGGAGGAATTATCTCAAATTGGGGTCATTCAGTACGATATTAATGTTGCTACAGGTCAAGCCACTTACAAGGGCGAGCACTCAGAGGTGAAAACCGATCCTCAAGTTCAATTTGTCATTTCAAATGATTTTAATAGAAACCAAGCATTACAAGCAATCGCCAGCATTGCACTTCCCTTTTTAGACTTTCTAAGAGAGCTGGCTGCCGCAGGAGTTACAACCTATAACGTAAATATTATCGAGAAAAAGGCTACGTACGTTGGTATCAATGGAGACAAAATAGTAAAACCGCTGCAGCAATCATAGTTCTCATAAAAAGCGTTAATCTTTTTAGATTAACGCCCCTTGATACATTACAGAAAATTGTTAAATATGTTCTTTCATTTTCTCGAGAACGGTTCTATAAAATTTATTTTGATGAGGTACAAATTTTTCCTTTCCTACATAATCTTCAAAATAAATTTTATTTCCGTCTTCTATTACTGTAAATCCTGTTATCTTAATCATTTCCCTTTCACCCAACCAAAGTTCAGCAAAATGATTAAATTCAACTTTTACAATACCTGCCACTTCATCTTGAAGAATAAAATCATTAAAGGATTTTTCACTTTTATATAAAAAAGTATGCGCTAATTCTTTATCTATAAAATCTTTTTCTATAACACAATAGTCAATAATTCCCAACGGGATTAAATCCTGAATGTGGACATCAATCCCCACCTCTTCCTTAATCTCCCTTACACCATCCTCAACGGTTTCGTTAGCCATTAGATGTCCAGCCGCCGTAATATCCAAAAGATTTGGGTAGTCCTTTTTTGTTTTACTGCGGAGTTGTAAATAAAGATAATCCTTTTCCTTTTCTTTCCTAATAAACCAACAATGGAAAGTTTCGTGCCAATAACCCAGTCTATGTACATCTTCACGCGAAGCAACGCCTATGGGATTCCTGTTTTCATCAAATATTTTTAATTGTTCCGTTTCCATATACTCTTCCCCCTTCACCTTACACGTCCAGTATCGACTATTACCGATAACGACTACATTGTATCACTATATATAGACCAGCTATAGAAAAAGAAAATGACCTGTGCCAGTTCACAAGTCATTTGGGTATAGAGTACACAGGTTCCATTTATACGTTAGTCTTCTTTTTTCAATTTATTTAATAGGCTTCCAAGGCCATCAATCTCACAAACAATCTCATCACCTGGTTTTAACCAGTTTTTTTCCTCCATTCCCATAATAACACCCTCTGGTGTGCCCGTATAAATAACGTCACCCGGCTGAAGTGTCATAATTTGAGACAAATCACTAATAAGCTTTGCAGTAGAGAAAATCATATCTTCAGTGTTTGAATTTTGGCGCAGTTCACCATTCACCCAGCACTTTAAGTTCAAGTTTTGTGGGTTAGGTACCTCATCTGCAGTTACGATATATGGTCCAATTGGAGCAAATCCGTCAATCGCTTTTCCATAGAGCCACTGATGACTACGGAATTGAAGCTCACGTACGGAAAGATCATTGCCAACGGCATATCCAAACACAAAATCTAAAGCATTTTCAACAGAAACATTTCTTGCCGGTTTTCCAATTACCGCTACTAATTCGACTTCGTAATCCACTTCTTCTGCCATTTTTGGTACCGGTATTTCCTCACGATGTCCAGAAAGACTATTGGCGTATTTAGCAAAATAAATAGGTTCTTCAGGGATAGCAAGACCAGACTCTATAGCATGTTTACGGTAATTAGCTCCAACACATAACACCTTTCCCGCATTCGGAATTGCTGGTGCGTATTGAATATTTTCTTCATTCAATTTCTCATCGGAATTTGCAATTATTTTCGCTAACGCTTGTAATGTTTCATTCCCACCTTCAATAACCTCTAAAACTGTTTTTGGGGCAGCAATTCCTGTTTCTTTAGAAACAGCTTGGACATCAATAATTCCATCCTCTGTTTTAATACCTAGTTTTACACGTTGATTCTCATAGTAAGAAAGTACCTTCATCTCATTCACCATCCCATTAACTTTAATATACTTACTTATAATAGTAGAAACTTTTTCATTGCCCTTCTAGAATAAATACTATCTGTTTTTTTAAAATTAAATTGAAAAGACAAGTAGTAAAAAAACGTCGAACGAAAGGCTTCATGCGCCGTTTGTTTAGGCTAAACCTGCATTTGTAATCTTGATACAAACGGTCGATTGTTTTCCCAATGAACCTGAACAGGAAGTTCGAAAAATTGAGTAAGCTTTTCATGTGAAATCATTTCGCTTGTTTTGCCAGCAGCAAACACCTGTCCCTCTTTTAGTAATAAGGTTTTATTGAAGACAGGTACTATTTCTTCTACATGATGGGTCACATAAATAATCGTTGGAGCTGAGGTGCTTTTAGCAATCTTTTCAATGGATTCTAATAACAACTCTCGTGCGATAAAATCCAATCCGTTCGTTGGTTCATCTAAAATAAGTAACCTCGGGTCGGCCATTAATGCACGTGCAATGAGGACACGTTGTTTTTCCCCTTGGGAAAGCGTTTCATACCTTCGGTTTGCATAATTGGTTGTACCAAGCTGTTCCATTAAATTTGCTGCTTTTAACCTCATATCTTCTGTTGGAGTTTCATAAAGACCGATGGATGCAAAAGCACCACTTAACACAACTTCCAAAGTAGAATCACTTGGATAGAACTTTTCTTGCAGGGAAGCAGAAACAAAACCGATCTGCTTTCGTAATTTTTCGCCGAGGTAGGTCTTTCCAAATTCCATTCCAAGAACCGTAACTTTACCTTTAGTCGGGAAATAGTAAGCATTTAACAAATTCAATATCGCGGTTTTACCCGATCCATTTAAGCCAAAAAGTACCCAATGGTCCCCCGTATCAATTTGCCAATTAACATTTTCTAAAATCAATCTGCCTTCTCGGTATAAGTGAACATCTTCAAGTTTTACCACCATATTCTTTTATCCCACCTTTAAAAAAGAAAATCCCCAACGTATTTCAATTGAGGATCTCTTTATTATTTCATGCTGAAAATGCTTAAACAAGTACCTTTTTTAGTTTTTCTGTTAGTACTTGAATGACACTTTTGTAGTCAGCAACCACACCAATATTGGCTCGTTTAAAGATAGGAGCTTCCGGATCTATGTTAATCGCGACAACTGTCTTGGCGTTTGTAATTCCAGCAAGCTGCTGACTCGCACCAGATATTCCGACTGCAATATAAAGATCAGGAGCAACGGCGGCACCCGTTTGACCGACTTGAAGGTTTGAAGGAACCCACCCAGCATCACATGCCGCACGTGAAGCACCGACTGTACCTCCAAGTAAATTTGCAAGAACCTGCGGTTCAATAAAGCCTTCTGGTCCACCTAGGCCACGGCCGCCTGAGATGATGATTCGAGCATCCTCCAGACGAATATCCGATAATGCAGCTTGAATTTTTACAACCAGCTTGGTAACAATCATCTCTTCTGAAGGGGCATAATCGACTTCAATGATTCCACCTTTACTTGTCTCATCCGGCACATTCACATCCTGGCTCTTTTGACGAATACCAACTACTACCTTCTGACGAGTAGTGGAGTATTCTCCGAACGCCTTATCTCCGTAAATGGGACGAATCCAGCTTACTTTGTCACTGTTGGCAGTGTAATGAAAAAACACACATTTTCTACTGTTTTTTAGCTAATTTCTTTGTGAATATCTGAACTCTATCTATATTTTTTACTAGGTAGCAGCAGCTAAAATTATATAAATTTTAAATTTTTTTAAATGTAAACGTCTTCACTTAGATTTAGTTGATTTAAAATGCAAGAAAATATGTTATATTCTAATAAATGAAAAATGGGAGTGAGAAAATGAATACACTAGTCCAGCGTGCCTATAACTTTAATGCAGGTCCATCTGCCCTTCCGTTAGCAGTTCTTGAGAAAGCTCAACAGGAACTTATCGATTTTCGTGGTACAGGTATGTCAGTCATGGAGCTTAGCCATCGTAGTGCTGCCTATGAAGAAGTACATAACAACGCCATTGCACTTCTAAAAGAATTGTTATCTATTCCAGAAAATTACGAGGTACTTTTTCTCCAAGGAGGAGGGAGTCTTCAATTTTCAATGGTTCCCATGAACTTTTTGAAACAAGGAGAAAAAGCAGGATATATCATGTCCGGGTCATGGTCTGAAAAAGCATATTCTGAAGCAAAACTATTTGGGGATGCTTACCATGTTGCTTCTACGAAGGAAGGACAATATCGCCGTGTACCTCAATTTGACGAGTTGAAATACAATCCGACAGATGCCTATATTCATCTCACATCAAATAATACGATATACGGGACACAATGGAAGGACTTCCCAGATACAGGTGATGTACCATTGATTGCGGATATGTCCAGTGATATTTTATCCAAGCCTTTTGATGTCAGCAAATTTTCATTAATTTATGCCGGCGCCCAAAAGAACCTTGGTCCTTCTGGTGTTACAGTAGCAATCATTCGCAAGGATCTCCTTGAAAAAGCGAATCCTAACATTCCGACTATGCTAAAGTATGGCACCCATTCAAAAAACAACTCTTTATATAACACACCGCCTACATTTGGAATTTATATGCTTGGCGAAGTTTTGAACTGGATAAAAGAAACAGGCGGAATTAATGAACTAACCAAACGAAACGAAGAAAAAGCAAAACTCATTTATGACGCAATCGATCAAAGCAATGGATTCTATATTGGTCATGCCGAAGTCGAAAGCCGCTCACTTATGAATATTACTTTCCGAGTGAAGGATGAAGAATTAGAGAAGAAATTCTTAGCTGAAGCAAAGAATGAAGGATTTATCGGTGTAAATGGCCACCGCTCAGTTGGAGGCTGCCGTGCCTCTACTTACAACGCTGTCCCTTATGAAACATGTAAAGCTTTTAGTGAATTCATGGTTAAATTTCAAAATGCAAATCAATAAGTAAAGTAAAAAGGGAAATATATAATTTTATATACTTCCCTTTTTTATTTTTCTAAACAAACGATACCCTTTTCTGACACTGTTAACGATAAAGAATGGTATAGAAATATTATATTTATAAATAAAAGGCAGATAAATTTTGTAATAAGCATTTTTTAGGTCATCCCACTTTCGGCATTTCCCCTGCTTATAAAAATCTGATACATCTACTATATACCCTCTCCCATTACTCATCACAACATTTTTTCCGTGTACATCAAAGGGATTTAGTCCAACCGACCTTGCATACGCAATCCCCTCATCCACATCGTGAATGACAGACTCGGGGATTCGGATTCCTTTTACTACTGCATTGAACAAATTAACGCCATCAATCCTTCTTAAAATTAAATAATTATCTCCGTAGTCTATTAATGAAGAAAAGGATGGATGATCTCCTAGCTTCTTATATACTTCAACTTCTTTTTTTAAGTCCTCAGGGTTTCTTCCATACACCTTTACAACCCAATTGGGGTTCGATCGATGTAAAAATACACCTGCATAATTACCGCTCCCAATTGTTTGCCAAGTATTCGAGGAGTTTTTTACAATAATTGGATCAAATGGACCTTCGATTGATAATTGGATATTGGGCAATAATTCATTTCCAATTAATTTTGTATATTTCTCAATTTTCATTTGTACACCTCAAAACAAACTAGATAATATTTCTTTCCTTTTAGTATACATCTCATATACACTTAGAATAGAAAAAATATTATCTACTTTAACAAAAAATTTATTACCTATTTATAACGAGGTGTTACTGTGTTATTTCCAACCTTAGAAACAGAACGATTAAAACTAATTGAAATTACTCCTATTCATGCTTTCAGTTTATTTGAAATTTTATCATTAGAGGAGGTAACCAAATATTACGGGACTGATACTTTCACCTCAATCGAAGAAGCAAAAAAGTTAATTGACATGTTTCAGAAGAATTTTTACGAAAAACGTTCCATGCGCTGGGGGATAGTTCTCAAGGAAAATAACAAATTTATCGGTACACTAGGTCTAAATGGATTACAGCTTAAAAATAAAAAAGCTGAAATTGGCTATGAAATACATCCCTCTTATTGGCGGAAAGGCTATACTTCCGAAGCTATAAAAGAGGTTTTGCGGTATAGCTATCTAGAGTTGGAATTAAACCGTATAGGTGCAGTAGTTTACCTAGAAAACGAGGCTTCAAGTAATCTTCTTGAAAAGTTAGGATTTAAAAAAGAAGGGGAACTACGTGATTATTTGTTTCAAAACAACTCATATCATACCACCAGTATGTTTTCTTTGCTAAAGCGTGAATGGGAATTTCTTATAGCTGAATCAATGGGTGCACAAGCTCAATAAAAAGCCAGGATAATCTCCTGGCTTACTCTTCAAAATAATCTCTAAATGCTTTGGGATTATTGGTTTCTTTTCCCTGATAATAAGGGTTATTCTCAGTAGAATCCTGCGGATCGAGATTTGTCTTAATAACCAAGTGTGGTCCTGATGGCTGCTCCACAATGATCCTGTCGTTTAATTGGTCGAAATCAGGCAGTTTGTTATTTCCAGGTTGTCTAGGCTCCATATCTGTGACACCTCCTAAAAATAGGTTGCTGATTTTTCTTTTTTATCATACATTCTTTCTTTCATTATAAAATATTAAAAAAGAAAAAACTAGGAAGTAGAGACTTCCTAGTTTGTTTATTCTTCTTCGACGCCGAGTAAAAAATCTGGATTTAATTCCTCAAATTCTTCGTCGTCAACATCCATTCCCCAATCATCGTCATCATCATGGCATCCCTTTGGATTAATGGCGACACATACTTTTGTTTCGCCAATGACTTCCACGAGGAATTCCCTTTCAACATGAACAATGATTCGATTGCCATTCGGGGAGATAACGGCTTCACAACAATTTGGCTGTTGCAAGACTCGAGCACAAATTTCATTGTCATCCAAGCAATCATGGTCACGGTATCGTAACTTAATAACATCTGTATACTGAACCTTCTCAGTTACTACTTCTGTTCTGGTATTATCATTAAATGAATACCAAACGTTGATGTCATACGAGCCGTGTATCTCTACAGTTTTGCCGACTTTTTTCGCGTTGTATTTATGGTTGATAATCCAACATCCAAGAATGCTTGTTGGACTATGTGCCGGGCTAATCGTATGATTGGACTGGGTGAATTTACGCCCTTTCGCTACTACGGCCTTCGTAATTATCTCTCTGTATTCTCCCATTTCGCGCGAACCCTCCTCATTCATTTTCATTTCATCCTATGCAAGATATTAGACTAGTGTGCGATATATTTCTGCGAATACTGGTTAAAAGTTTAGTCATAGTTCATTTTATGCGGGAGTTTTAGGTAGGTTCCTTTTTAGGCATGTACTTTACGCAAAGAGGCATTTTTCTATAAGGGGATAAAGCGCGCAAAAAAACCAGGCTTTACTAAAAGCCTGGCTTGGTTAACTTAATGTTCGTGGTCATGGTCGTGGTTACCGCAAGATCCACCATTATTAATACTGGCACCTGTTTCACCTTTTAAGACATCTCCGCCAGTTGACTCGATGATCACATCTGTTACCTTATTAGAGATGGTAGTAGCAATCAACTGAAGCAGTTCATTTACTTCTAATTGTGACTGTTTAAACTCTTGAACAACTGGAATTTCATCTAATTCCTGTTCAATTGAAGCAATTTTGTCTTCTACTTTTTTCAATGCTTCTGGCTTACCATAATGCTGTAAATTAACGGCTTGCTTTTGCAAACCCTTAATATCTGAAATTAAAGTACTAACCTTTGGGTTTACGTGAATCTGTGCTTCTGCACGTTTAAAGAAATCAACTTCCTCAGTTTCTGCTATCATGCGTGCTAATTCTTGTGCACGGGCGACGATATCGTCTTTTGTATATTTCGCCACTTTACTTCACCTCGACTGGTTCTAATTCTTCCACCATTTCTCCGTTTAATGACCATGTTTTTGCGTCAGTAATTCTCACCTTAACAATTTTCCCTATTGCTGATTTAGGAGCTGCAAAATTCACAAGCTTGTTTCTGGATGTGTATCCTGCAAGGACATCAGGATTGTTCTTGCTTTCCCCTTCAACAAGAACTTCAACAATTTGGCCTTTATATTTTTTCATCGCCTCTGCAGATAGCTCGTTCACCAAAGCATTTAAACGCTGTAAACGTTCCTTCTTAACCTCCATTGGAACATTGTCCTGCATTTTTGCAGCAGGTGTACCCTCACGAGGAGAATAAATGAACGTATAAGCTAGTTCATAGCCCACTTCACGATACAAAGATAACGTTTCTTCAAATTGTTCATCTGTTTCATTTGGATAACCAACGATAATGTCAGTAGTTAATGCAACATTTGGAATAGCCGCTTTAATCTTGCGTACCAGCTCTAAATATTGTTCTCTCGTATATTTACGAGCCATTATTTTTAATACATCCGTTGATCCTGATTGAACAGGAAGGTGAATATGATCCATTAGATTACCGCCTTTTGCAAGGACTTCAATCAAGTGATCATCAAAATCGCGTGGGTGACTTGTCGTAAAACGAATACGAGGAATATCAATCTTCCTTAATTCATCCATAAGGTCACCTAAACCATAGTTAAGACCTTCTAAATCTTTTCCATATGCATTTACGTTTTGGCCCAACAGAGTAACTTCCTGATAACCCTGTGCAGCTAAATGACGTACTTCCTGGATAATCTCTTCCGGACGGCGGCTTCGTTCCTTACCACGTGTATAAGGAACAATACAATAGGTACAGAATTTGTCACAGCCATACATAATGTTAACCCATGCCTTAATATTTCCGCGTCTTACTTTTGGAAGGTTTTCAATCACGTCACCTTCTTTAGACCACACTTCAACAACCATTTCTTTTGACATGTACGCTTCATGTAAAATATTTGGCAGACGATGAATATTATGTGTACCAAAGATCATGTCTACTTGGTTATAGGTTTTTAAGATTTTATTGACCACAGATTCTTCCTGTGACATACATCCACATACACCTAAAAGTAAATCCGGTTTTTCTGTCTTCAAATGCTTTAAATGACCTAGTTCACCAAACACTTTATTTTCTGCGTTTTCACGAATGGCACACGTATTTAATAGGATAACATTCGCATCTTCTGTATTGTCAGTCGGTTCATAGCCTAAAGCCAAAAAGATACCAGCCATTACTTCTGTATCGTGTTCGTTCATCTGGCAACCATAGGTACGGATATAAAACTTCCTGCCTTCCCCCATACCGCGAAACTCTTCAGGAATGGAGAAATCATTATGGTATTTAACTTCTTCTTTACCACGTTTTTTAGCGTCTTTTAAAGATGGTGCTGTAATGACCTGTTCAAAGTACTTACTGTAATCCTTGGCGGATTTTTTGTCCGAAGAATTAGCTGCTTCAATTTGTTTAGATTCTAAACGTTGTTTTTCATTCATTAGTAAAGAAATCTCCTTCCAGTCATTTTAGTTGAAGTGTCTATTAATATTAATAAAGTAAATTTTTACCCGTACATAGTGTTAGACCATGCCTAACATACTTCTGCACATTATTATAGTATAAAGGTTAATAGGCTTGAAAACAATATAAAATCCCGTAGTAGAACACTACGGGAAATTTACAATTGCTATTACATAAATTCGCCAACTAATTTATCAAAATATTCTTGGTCAAGGTTTAAATCAACCTGTGATAAAGGAGTTTCAGAGAAACCACTGATTAATTCCTGATAAGATTGACGTTCTGTGTTTTGATAAATTAAACCAGTAACTAAGCCATTATGCTTCATCAATGTCTGCATAGCTTCTTCACGGTTTGAAGGATCATAACCTTCAATATCGCTTAACTTCGTTAGGTTTTCTTTAAACCAGTCATAGGTATTAACTTTGTTATACGTTACACATGGGCTGTATACGTTAATTAAAGAGAACCCTTTATGCTTAATACCTGCTTCAATTAAAGCAGTAAGATCTTTAAGATCTGTGGAGAAGCTTTGTGCAACAAACGTTGCCCCAGCCGTTAATGCCATCTCCATTGGTGAAATTGCTTGTTCAATTGAACCAAGTGGAGTTGATTTTGTTTTAAATCCCGCAGCAGAACGTGGAGATGTTTGACCCTTTGTTAAACCATAGATTTGGTTATCCATAACGATATAAGTGATGTCAATATTTCTACGGATCGCATGAATCGTGTGTCCCATACCAATTGCAAAACCGTCTCCGTCACCACCAGAAGCGATAACAGTTAAATCACGGTTAGCCATTTTTACACCTTGTGCGATTGGTAATGAGCGGCCATGAATTCCATGGAAGCCATATGAATTAATGTATCCAGAGATACGACCAGAACATCCGATACCAGAAATAACAGCTAAGTTTTCAGGCTCTAGACCTACATTCGCTGCCGCACGTTGCATTGCCGCTTGTACAGAGAAGTCGCCACAGCCAGGGCACCAGTTCGGTTTTACATTATTTCTAAAGTCTTTAAAAGTGGCCATGTTTAGAACAACTCCTTACATTTTGTATATACTTCGTGTGGTAGGAACGGATTACCGTCATATTTTAAATGTTTAATAATCTTTTCAGCATGACCGACATTCATTTTCATAATGTTTGCCAATTGTCCAGTTGCGTTGTTCTCAACAACTACTACTTTCTTTGCTGAACGAACAAGTGGTAATACTTCGTCTGTTGGGAATGGGTGGATCAAACGAATTTGCGCATGGTTTACTTTTAAGCCATCGTTTTCTAAACGAACCATTGCTTCTTCAATTACACCACGAGTTGAATTAAATCCAACAAATAAGACGTCAGCATCTTCATGTTTAATATTTTTATAAACAGGTGTGTTGAAACGAATATTTTCTATTTTACGGAATCGCTTGTCCATTTGGGCAATTCTGTTTGCTGCAGATTCAGATGGTTTACCAGTTTCATCATGTTCAACACCTGTTACATGGTGGATACCATTTTTCATACCAGGGATGACACGTGGTGAAACTCCATCAGCCGTCACTTCATAACGTTTGAAATAACCTTTGTTTTCATTTTCAGGAATTTCATCTGTTACCAGCTTACCACGTCTAATTTCAACTTTATCCATACTTAAAGGTTCAACAGTCTGTTTACCTAAAGATAGTTGAAGATCTGAAAGGATAATAACAGGACATTGATATTCTTCAGCAAGGTTAAATGCTTCAGCAGTATCATAGAATGCTTCTTCTACAGTACTTGGAGCCATAACGATTTTAGGGATTTCTCCATGTGTTCCATAAATCATCGCCATTAAATCTGACTGCTCTTGCTTTGTTGGTAATCCTGTAGATGGACCTCCACGCTGAGTATCAACAATAACAAGCGGAGTTTCTGTAATACCAGATAGACCAATTGCTTCCATTTTTAATGATAGCCCTGGTCCAGCAGATGCGGTAATTGTACGAACACCAGCATAGTTGGCACCAATTGCCATTGTACAAGCAGCAATTTCATCCTCTGTTTGAATAACCGTACCGCCAAGTGCAGGTAGCTTTTTAATTAAATATTCCATTATTTCAGAAGCAGGCGTAATTGGGTAAGCAGCCATAAAACGGCAGCCAGCTGCAACTGCTCCCAACGCAATCGCGTCATTTCCAATCATGAACATACGCTTCTTGCCATCAGCTTTTTCAAGTTCCATTATTTCAATGCCATCTACAAGCTGTTTTTTCATATAATCATATCCAGCTTTAATAGCATCCATGTTTTTCGCAACTACTTGTGCACCTTTTTTACCAAAAATCTCTTGAACTACTTCTTCAAAAACATGAATATCAAGATTCAAGACAGCTGATGTAGCACCAATGGCTACCATGTTTTTCATTAGGGATGTTCCTAATTCAGTAGCAATTTCTGTAAATGGAACCGCATACAATGATGCTTCTGTATCTTCTGATTTCTTCGGTGTGAACTTTGCATCTGCAAGTATTACACCTTTGCTGTGTAATTCTTTGTAGTTTAAATCGATCGTTTCTTGGTCAAAAGCGACAAGAACATCAAGATCATCAGAGATTGAACGAACTTCTGTCGTACTTACTCTAATTTTGTTGTTTGTATGACCGCCTTTAATACGAGATGAAAAGTGACGATAACCATACAAGTAATAACCGAGGCGATTCAATGCAATAGCAAATATTTCCCCTGTACTTTCAATACCTTCCCCTTGTTGTCCGCCAACTTTCCACGAAAGTTGATTGATCATGACTTACACCCCTTTGGATATGTAAAAAATATATTTTATAAATCACTAATAGTGTAGCACAATTCCGAGTTATTCACTAGAATTTAGCCTTTTAAAGCTTTAAAGACAAAATCAATTGAAACTAGAAGATGTACTAAACGCTTACAATTCTAGACCTCTAAACCAAAAATTGCAACCCTTTCAGACGAAATATTGTCTAAAATATGAATATTTTTTTATATTATAAAAATTGACATTTAGTAAATCTGCATATCTCACTGTAAAATCGTTATAAAACGTTGTTGTTATGCGATTTATTAATAAATCTAATTAAATATATTACTTTAACACTTTATCGCGGAAAACGTTTTCATTTATACTAGAATAACATTATTATAATAATTTGTATAGAAAAATACCTGCTTAAAATTTAAGCAGGTAAAAGTTTGTTTTATTCATCTTTGTTTCACATCATTGATTCTATCTCTTTCATCTTGGTTCAACAATAAGCTTTATAGCCGTGCGTTCTTCACCATCAATCTGAATATCAGTGAACGCTGGGATGCAAATCAAATCAACTCCGCTAGGTGCTACAAATCCTCTTGCAATCGCTACTGCCTTAACAGCTTGATTCAATGCACCTGCACCAATCGCCTGTATTTCTGCTGCACCTCTTTCACGCAGAACTCCAGCAAGTGCACCAGCTACAGAATTAGGATTAGATTTTGCTGAAACTTTTAATATTTCCATTCCTAGCTCCCCCTTGTATAATCCCGATCCTGGCATGAGCAGTTTCATGAGCAAATCAGGTATATAAGATTCCACTGCTACTATATTCATTCTGTAAAAGACATATTCCGGCTTGGACAAAAAAAGTGCTTATTTATCAGTAAAAAGAAATAACCTTCCAAAAGCGGAAGGTTAAGAATACCAGGGATTATCTTCATTTATTAAGATTCTTTCCATTTTTTTGCACTTGCCAGTTTTTCTGTCAAGTTCCATGTAGACTCCACTAAGCTGGGTTCTACCCGTTTTAGGGACTTCAAATCTTACTGGAAGGCTTGTAAGAAATTTGGTGATGACCGCTTCCCTCTCCATACCAAGAATTCCATCATAGGGACCTGTCATCCCTACATCTGTTAAATAGCCTGTTCCGTTTGGCAGGATGCGGCTATCCGCTGTTTGCACATGTGTATGTGTTCCTACGACTGCAGAAACCCTCCCATCTAAATACCAGCCCATTGCTTGTTTTTCGCTTGTAGCTTCTGCATGAAAATCCACGAAGATAAATGGTGTACGCTCTTGAGCGATTTCGACTAATTCATCTGCCTTTTTAAAAGGACAATCTAACGGAGGCATAAAGGTTCGCCCCTGCAAATTGATTACAGCTACTTCGATGTCATTCACCTTAAAAAACGCTAATCCTTTTCCGGGAGTCCCTTCTGGAAAGTTTGCAGGACGCACCATATTCTTTGCTGATTCAATAAATTCAAATATCTCCTTGTTATCCCATGAGTGATTTCCAAGGGTTACAGCCTGAGCGCCAGAACCTAAAAACTCTCGGTAAATTTTTTCTGTAATACCTCTACCGCCTGCTGCATTTTCACCATTAATAATTGTAAAATTTGGTCGATATTTTTCTTTAATTTTTGGCACATATTCTTTTACCATATCTCGACCTGGTGATCCTACAACATCTCCAATAAATAATAAGTTCATTTGTTATCCTTTCGAAAGCATTTATTTACTATAAATTGTATCACACTTTTATTTTATTTAACCGTAAGTGGAATTACGAAAAAAATAAAGCGGTGCGAAAGCACCGCTTTATTTTGCGTATTCTACAGCCCGTGTTTCACGGATGACTGTCACTTTAATATGTCCTGGATAATCAAGCTCTTCTTCTATTCGTTTCCGAATATCGCGGGCTAAACGATGTGCTGCTAGATCATCAACCGCATCTGGTCTTACAATGATCCGCACCTCTCGGCCAGCTTGAATAGCAAAGGATTTCTCAACACCTTCATAAGACTCAGAAATTTCCTCCAGCTTTTCTAAACGGCGAATATAATTTTCCAGAGTCTCACTGCGCGCTCCAGGTCTTGCAGCTGACAAAGCGTCAGCAGCGGCCACTAGAACCGCAATGGTTGATGTTGGTTCCGTGTCACCATGGTGTGAAGCAATACTATTGATAACCACTGGGTGTTCCTTGTATTTAGTTGCAAGTTCAACCCCAATTTCAACATGGCTTCCTTCTACTTCATGGTCAATTGCTTTTCCAATATCGTGTAATAGACCCGCACGACGTGCAAGCGTCTCATCCTCACCAAGTTCAGCTGCAAGCAAGCCCGAAAGCTGTGCAACCTCCATTGAGTGCTTTAAGACATTTTGACCGTAACTTGTACGGAACTTTAAGCGTCCTAGGATTTTAATAAGATCCGGATGTAATCCATGAACTCCGACTTCAAAGGTCGTTTGTTCACCGACTTCACGGATGTACTCATCCACTTCGCGACGAGATTTTTCGACCATTTCCTCAATTCGTGCAGGATGGATTCGTCCATCTTGGACTAATTTTTCAAGCGCTAATCGCGCCGTTTCTCGACGAATCGGGTCGAATCCTGATAGAATAACAGCTTCTGGAGTATCATCGATAATCAAGTCAATTCCTGTAAGTGTCTCTAGTGTACGGATATTTCTTCCTTCACGGCCAATAATACGACCTTTCATCTCATCATTTGGAAGGTTGACTACAGATACAGTCGTTTCCGCAACATGGTCAGCAGCGCAACGCTGGATTGCTAGCGATAGAATTTCCTTCGCTTTCTTATCTGCTTCCTCTTTCGCACGGTTTTCACTTTCTTTAATCATTATCGCAGTGTCATAGGTTAACTCCTGCTCCATTTTATCGATAATGATGTTCTTCGCTTCCTCACGAGTCAAACTCGAAATACGTTCAAGTTCAGTTTGTTGCGTTCGTACCAACTCGTCCACTTTGCTTTCCATCTGTTCAATATGCTGTTGTCTTTGGTTTAGAGAATCATCCTTCTTTTCTAACAGAACTTCTCGTTTATTTAACGATTCATCCTTTCGATCTAAATTCTCTTCTCTTTGCAGTAAACGGTTTTCTTGTTTTTGCAGTTCATTTCTTCGTTCACGAACCTCACGTTCGGCTTCTGTACGAAGCTTGTGAATTTCATCCTTTGCCTCTAGCAAAGCTTCTTTTTTCAATGAATCAGCATCACGCTTTGCATCTTCAAGAATCTGCTCTGCAGCATCCTTTGCACCTGCTATTTTTGCCTCAGCAATGGATTTACGAACAAAATAGCCAACAACGGCACCGACGATAATGCCAAGCAAAATGGAGATGATAGTAATAGGTTCCATCGTTACACCTCCTCTTGCTATGAACTTTTGTTACACTTTTTTAAGTGTCGGCATGTACATTGGTTAGGTTCAACATACAGCAAGCACCAGGCTTTTCATTGTAATATTAACAAAAATGTAAAATATACATGTTAATTGTAAATGTGTGTATATTTATTGTCAAGGGTAACTCCTGTCAGCTTTTTGAAATATTTAGACTTTGTTCATGTTTTAACAATATATAAATTGAAATAATACGAATGAATATACAAATAAATTAATAATTATTCGTTTTATTAAAAAGAGCAAAACCTAATCAGGCTTTGCTCTTTTTGTTAGTCTATTAATTCGAACTGTTCATCGTCATCGGCTTCAGTGACTATTTTTTCCCCGTCTAATCCAAAGTGTTCACGAATCTTTTGCTGAATTTCAAGACGAACACTTGGATTTTCTCTCAAGAAAGTCTTTGCATTTTCACGGCCTTGACCGATTCTTTCCTCATTATATGAATACCAGGAACCGCTTTTTTGAACGATATCTAATTCAGAGCCAATATCAATGATTTCGCCCTCTTTAGAAATTCCTTCACCATACATAATATCCACTTCAGCTGTACGGAATGGAGGAGCAACTTTATTTTTAACAACCTTAATCTTGGTTTTGTTTCCTACCACGTCAGTACCCTGTTTGATAGCTTCTCCACGACGTACTTCAACACGAATCGTAGAGTAGAATTTCAACGCACGGCCACCAGGAGTTGTTTCAGGGTTTCCAAACATGACCCCAATTTTTTCACGAACCTGGTTAATAAAGATTGCGATTGTCTTCGATTTGTTAAT
>JAPSKD010000452.1 GCA_031177865.1 Bacillus sp. (in: firmicutes)
TTCTAAATACATACTCATGTGAGGGCTATACCTTCTTCATAAATCTTCCGGACAATCTCTTCCGTAGAAACTTCATTGATTCGAACATTTTTAATTGGATTCTTTTGCACGACATCACTTATCAATCTAGAGACCATTTGTTCATCCCCATCAATATACCCGAGCCAGGTTGTCGCGTCCTTCTGTTCCCATTGAATATTTTCGACACGAGGCAGGCTGCTGCGAGGGACTTCTGACAAAAATTCAAATTCGATTTGTTTTCCTTCCACCGCATGTTGTTGAAGCTGATTCAGCTTACCGTCATAAATAATTTTTCCTTCATCTAATAGCACCACTCGTTCACAGAGGGCTTCAATATCGGTTAAGTCATGTGTCGTCAAGAGAATGGTGGTTTTATATTGCTTGTTAATTTCCTGTAGAAACTTACGAATTTTTAACTTCACCAACACATCTAGTCCAATCGTTGGCTCGTCCAAAAAGAGGAGAGGAGGATTGTGTACGAGAGCGGCAGCTAATTCGCAACGCATCCTTTGGCCAAGGGACAGCTTTCGTACCGGTTTATCTAGTAAAGGGCCGATTTCTAAGGTTTCAATCACATGGCCCATATGACTGTTATAGTCCTCATCCGAAACCCGATATACTTTTTTTAATAACCGGAAGGACTCTTGAACCGCAATATCCCACCATAGCTGTGACCGCTGACCGAATACCACGCCAATGGTCCGTACGAATTCTTCCCGCTGCTTATGGGGGTTCATTCCATTAACCATAATGGAACCGGATGTCGGCGTCAAAATGCCGGTTAACATCTTAATGGTCGTTGATTTACCAGCGCCGTTCTCTCCAATATAGCCAACCATTTCCCCTTGTTTAACCGTTAAGGAAATATTATCAACAGCCGCATGGACTTTATAATTTCTCGTAAATAAATCTCGAAATGCTCCAGCTAGACCGGGCCGGCTGGTATAGGAATTAAATTCTTTCCGTAAATTTTGAACCTCAATGACATTCATTTCGTTTCCTCCTAGGAGTTTAAAAAGAAAAACATGATATTGAAAAGTGTATTACCAATCTTAAATAATAACGTGAGCTAGTTTTTCATGCAAGTAAGGTGCACTTTACTTCAGGTTGGTAAATATTATTCACAAAAAATACAACGCTTAGCATTAAACAAGGTGTATAATATAAGCATGATAAAATAAACGATAATTTCAATTTGGAAGATACCGGTCAGTTAAAAGAGGTAAGGAACGATTGACAGACTGGAAAAAATTAGAAGTACAAAATGATATTCCGAGAACATTTAAATATGATATTGATTTCATAACTGAAAAACAAGCAAAACAGGAATTAAAATTAAATAGAATCAGCAAACAATTAGAAGTCTAAGTATTAAGGGCTTCTATTTTTTATCCGTGCCGTCACTGTTAAAAAGCAATTGTTTTCAATGTTATATCCTACCCCGATTTAAAAAGCTTCCGGCCAAAATTAGCCGGAAGCTTTTATATCAATTTTAAGTACATCGATTAGATGGTAATCTGTACGGTTTCAGCATCTTTATCTAATTTAAAGCTTACTTTCTTATCACCACAAACAAGATCATAATCACCGAGGAATCCTTCAAATGTAAAGGTTCCGTTGTCATCTGTCTTAGATGTCACATTTGTATTCCAGTCATCTTTGATGAGTTTCTTTAATACTTCATAAGCTGGTTTTGGGCTATTATCGTCTTTTCTGACAAATCCAGCAGGAGCACCAAGCCAAGCACCATCATCACTGAAGGACCAGGTTGTAATGGCTTCTACTTGAGGATGTTTAAACAGAATCGAATACATTTCTTCTACTTCTTTTGCCTGACGTTCTTCAAACTCTGGTGTAGATGGCCATTCAGGAATCTGATAATCATTCAGGTCTTCAATTTCAGGTGGCATAAGATGTCCAGAAGTCAATGTGTTTTCCGTAAAGTGAATGGGAAGACCAAAGTGTGAGAAACGGTCTAGTACTTCTTCTAATTTCTCACGTCCCCAATATCCCTGGTGCTGATGTGACTGAATGCCAATCGCATCAATGGAAATACCAGTCTGCAGGCAGCCATCAATTAAGATTTCATAGTTAATAGAAGTATTAAAGTCATTTAATAATAGTGTCGCACCAGGATTAAATTCACGGGTTTTTGCAAACATTTCTTTTATAATGCCTACACGGCCAAGATCTTTAGAGATTCTTGTGATACCATTGTCATACTTATCAAAGATTGGCATGATAACCACTTCGTTGATCACATCCCACATATCGATTAATCCTTTGAAATCTAATACTTCACGTTCAATTCTAGCAAACTGTGCTTTCAGAATTTCTTCATTGCTCATATCCAAAAGCCATGGAGCCGTTACGGTGTGCCAGCAAAGAGGATGTCCTTTGACTGCTACATTTCTATCTTTTAACCACTGTGCAGCATTCTTTAATTGGTTTGTCCGTGGTTTTCCTTTCTCAGGCTCGAACGTTCCCCAATAGAAAGGTAGTGTTGCAGAGTTAAATATATCTAAGAAAAGATCCAGTTTATTTTCCAAAAATGCAAGTCTTTCTGCTGGTACATTTTTGTTTGCCACTTCGATTGCATCGAAAATACCGCAACCAAATAAGAACTTATGATTTGTTAGTTTAAGTGCTACTTCCTTTCCTGCAACTGGATATCCTGATGCATTGACAAGTTTGATGGTCTTCGTCGCCATACGGTTTGCAAATTCATTTGTCTGTACCAAAATACTACCTCCATTTTCATAACCGTTTCTCACAGTTCTAGTAAAAGAATACGCTTTCGTAATTCAACGAAATTTTACCAAACTTTGTATATCCGGTAAACTAACTATTATACTTATCTATAGTTTTTAAAGTAAGTAGTTTAATAATTATGGTAGTTAAAGAGAGAATCGCTACTTAATTTCTTGGCAGCTAATTAAAAAAGGGCTGTGGAGCTGGTAGGGACTATGGGTACTATTCGTAACTTTCTATTTAAAAGAATAGGATTGTATGATATTATTTTTAGAAAAAAGAAAAGGTTGTCTTTATGAATTCACTAATTGTACCGAAAGAATCAACGAAAACAAAAGC
>JAPSKD010000453.1 GCA_031177865.1 Bacillus sp. (in: firmicutes)
AGTAAAAATGAAACTTTGCTCGGCATATGTAATACAAATCTATGACTACCTCATTTGGTTTGTCCTTTGTCATGCCTGTGAAGGACAAATCCCTGTTTATCTTCATACGTTTTGTCCTTCATCATGGCTATGAAGAACAAATCCCTGTTTATCTTCATACGTTTTGTCCTTCATTGATCCCATCCTTGTCGGTAAACAAAAGACCGACAATTATTTCTGCCGATCTTCTTGGTTTATGACTCCTATGGAAGTATCTCCTGGGTTTTCAACAATATGTTTAAGGATAGACAGCTTGTTTTCCCAGAATTTTTCGTAGAACGAAAGCCATTGCTTAAGTTCTGTTAACGGCTCAGGGTGCAGTCGGTAAATTTTTTCTCTTCCAACCTTTTTTCCACTCACTAATTCGGCTTCCGAAAGGACTTGAAGATGTTTAGCAATCGCTGTACGGCTCATTGGAAAATGGGCTGTTATTTCTGAGATGGGGCGCTCCTTTTCCGCGAGTAATCTAAGTACTTCTCTCCGAGTTGGGTCAGCGATTGCTTGAAATACATCATGCTTTTGTGCTGAAGCTGACACTTAACTCTCCACAAGCTTACGAAGGTTTTCAATGATTCCTGTCCAGCCATGAGACATGCGTTCACGAATAACAGAAGCTTTTTCGCCTGCTTTTCCAACGATTTCATCAGCTGGTTTCCAACCGCCATGGATAAGTGTAAATTCGGTTTTATCACCCAACTCTTTTAAAATGAAAGATAAAAACCAGCCTTCCGTATCCCAATTAAACGATAGAGTATTAGGTGGGTCAAATTCAGTCACTTTACAAGGTGATGGACCAAATGGGGATTGTATATGGAATTCATAGCCGACCTCTGGCTTAAAGTCATTGGGCATGAACCAAGCTGCAATACCCTCTGCAGTTGATACCTGATCCCATACCTTTTGAATAGGTGCGTTAATGACAACCGTTTGTTTAATATCTGCTAATGTATTTTGCAAGATTTTTCCTACTTTCGCGTTTTAATATAAAACCATTTGGTTTCACTTCCTGAATTATATAAAACCTTTTGGTTTCATGTCAATGATTTTTTCTCCATTTACTTTACCCTTAATCACAGTTTAACAATCAAAAAAAGACACTTCTATTATGAAGTGCCTCGTCTGCTTCTATGATTAAATTCCTTCATTTTGATTTATCCCTTGAAGCTTTGAATATATCGATTTCTTGTTAAAATAATGTGCTAGAAAATACCCAGCAAAAGAAGCAAGAACTTGCTGGAATAGCATACCGACAACCACAGGAACAGCAACAGCTGGTGAAAAATAGGTAACAGCAATAACAGCACCGGCACTAATATTTCTCATGCCGCCCGAAAATGTCAATGATACAACCGTATCTCGGTCACTTCGGATTAGTTTACCCATTAGAAACGAAAACAAGTAACCTGTTACAGCAATAAAAAAGACCACTACCGTAATGCTAACTAGCTTGAGATTAATATCTTTTAAATAAGGTGCGACAATAGCACCGTTTAGCATGACGACAATGCCGAGGAAAATTTTTGAAAAGGGTGCCAAGCTCGTGCCTAACTTCATCGTCACTTTTCCTTTTGAGAGTTGATTTAGCG
Source organism: Bacillus sp. (in: firmicutes) (assembly GCA_031177865.1). Lineage (GTDB taxonomy): Bacteria > Bacillota > Bacilli > Bacillales > Cytobacillaceae > Neobacillus. Next base: position 1,626 of record JAPSKD010000453.1, read on the forward strand.
CCATTCCAAGAAGTGACGGAACGACAATCATTCCAACCAATCCTTGCATAATCCCGAAGAAGTCCATTTCAATTTTTTGACCAATTAATAAAGAAAGACAATAAGGGACGACCAGCGGGGAAAGGATGGTATCTATTAGAATAAACGATAAGGTCAAAGGAATATTTCCTTTATAAATCGAAACCCAGATAAAGCTAGCAACTCCAGTGGGTATGGACATGCCTAACACAATACCGGTAATCGTAAGTATATCCTCTTTAAAGGTTATATGACCGACACCCCATGCCCAGATTGGCATGAGCATATGTAATATAACGATTAAAACAAGGATAGGAAGCGGGTGCCGGACTACATCGGTTAACGATTTGAAATTTGAGTTTAAACTGCCGGCAAATGTAATAAAAGCAAATATCCAAGGGATTAAGAAGGAAAAGTCCGTAAGATAGCCAGATAGCAATACTCCCAACACCACACTTGTGGGGGTAATTAAAGGCATGATTTTTTCTAGTTGCTTGTTTAGCTTTAACAGCATATTCTTCTCTCCAAGCCTATTTTCTATATTCCTTCCAAGCCGTTATGCCACCTTCTAATACTTCAACTTGATAGCCAAGGTCGGCAAGAATCTTTGCACATTTTGCCGCGGAGTTTCCAGTCGTGCATGTAGTAATGATTGGACTATCCTTCGGTAATAGTGATAGTTCCGCACCTTCTTCGAGGTCAAAAATTTCCGTCTTCGGGATATTTAAACTCACTACCTGAGAATCCTCAATGTGGAACTCTTTATATTTTTCAGCTGATCGAACATCAAGAAGAACGATCTTGTCCTCCTTTTGTATTCTCTCATCAAGTTCTTTAGGCGTAATTTTTCTAAATGTCATTGTTAGCACCTCCATTACAAAGAATATCACAATTTAATAATTTCGGTCATCGAAAAATATTCCACATTGCCCTGCCCTTATACATCTCAAGCCTTAGAAATAATTAATCCTCAGGTTCATTGGTAGTTGATAAGAAACCTTCTATTATTAGACTATATGAAATGAAGGGCAGGGGTTTTTATGAAGAGGATTGTGATTCTCCTAGTTATCATCACAGGGCTATATATTGTATTTAATCAGTCATTACAGTTTGAGGGCTTTACATTTGGGGGAAGTAAGGATGGAAGTGCTGAGCTTTCAAATAAGATTGAAACGATCGAAATTAATGTGGCTGGAGTCAAAGCAACGATTATTCCAGAAGACCGGGATGATGTTGAAGCAATATTAACAGGTAAAGGCTCACTCATCGTTAAAGAAACAGGAAACAGTATAGTAGTTGAAACAAAAAGGAAAATGTTTAATTGGTTCTCATTCTCCGAGAAAAGGCAGCTAAAGATTTATGTTCCTAAAGATTTTAATCGTACTATGAACATTCAAATTGGATCAGGAACCTTGAATTTCTCTGGGCAATCAATGAAATTAAAAGATCTTACTTTAGATATTG
>JAPSKD010000454.1 GCA_031177865.1 Bacillus sp. (in: firmicutes)
TACGAATGGCGGTTACAGTCCGCTTCGCGGGTTTATGAATCAAAAGGAATACCTTAGTGTTTTGGAAAACATGCATCTCCCAAGCGGTCTTCCTTGGACAATCCCCATCACTCTTCCCGTTGATAAAAAGGAGGCTGAACAACTTGAAATAGGAGATAAAGTCCTCCTAAGAGGGAAAGACGATAGAAGAATATATAGTTACAACAAAGAATATGAGGCATTGAAGGTTTACGGCACAAACGATCATAATCATCCTGGTGTGAAGAAATTAAATACCCAGGGGGATATTTATGTTGCAGGTCCGGTTTATGCACTTAATCAGGCTTCACATGCCCCTTTTGAAGACTATCTAAAAGAACCAGCTGAAACAAGAAAAATGTTCAATGACTTAAATTGGAGTACTATCGTTGGCTTCCAGACACGTAATCCAGTACATCGGGCTCATGAATACCTGCAAAAGTGTGCATTGGAGATGGTAGATGGCCTTTTACTTCATCCCCTGGTTGGAGAAACCAAAAAGGATGATATACCAGCAGATATCAGAATGGAAAGCTATAGTGTATTGCTTGATAAATATTATCCAATGGATCGAGTTAAGCTTGTAGTATTTCCAGGTGCTATGCACTATGCTGGTCCGAAAGAAGCTGTGCATCATGCCATTATCCGTAAAAATTATGGGTGCACACACTTCATTGTCGGCAGAGATCATGCAGGTGTCGGAAATTATTATGGAACTTATGATGCCCAAAAAATATTTACTAATTTTGACCCCGATAAAATTGGAATTAAACTTTTATTCTTTGAACATAGTTTTTACTGTAAAAAATGCATGAATATGGCGTCCGCTAAGACATGTCCCCACTTAGAAGAGGACCGCTTCTTTCTAAGCGGCACCAAAGTTAGGGAGATGCTAAGAAATGGACAGCAGCTTCCACCTGAAATTACAAGGCCCGAAGTAGCGGATATTTTAAGGAAGGGATTTAGCAATAACATCTAACATTATGAGTGCATTTGAGGAATCATCCTGGGAGTCTGTTAATTGATGCTGATGGATGGTTCCTTGTTTGCATAAATTCTAATAAAAGCTACTCAAAACTCAATCCCAAACCTCCGAAAATACCAATCATCATCAAATTTCCTTTTCTTCAAATAAACCTGTTTCTTCTCCATCGCCCCATTCTGAATCACTCTTTTTTCCACGGCTTTTGACTTTGTATGCTTTACCATCATTTTACGGATTTTTTGAATTCGGCTGAGGTTAAAATGCAGGTAGGCAAGTCGTAATAAGTTATAGTAGTAATCTTCCAGTTCAATTTTGTAGGGCTGCACTTTCCGGAATAAATGCAGTACTTTCGTCTTCGGCTGCACATAGCAATTGTAGCCGAATAACCAGAGCTTAATAGAAAGTTCCACATCTTCATGTCCCCAAGTCGGAAACCCTGTTTCAAATCCTCCCACATCTTCAAATACATCTCGTCTGATCGCAAAGCACCCGCCTGGCAGAATGGCGGCTTCAAATAGATAATCTCTTTTGGTGTTCCAGTGGGTCCTGAACTTATTTGATCTTTCATTTACCCATAGTGTTTGACCATAGCCAATAAAATTAGGATTGCCTATAGCGCCAATAGCGGGGGTAATGGAATCGCAGGTCCCATCAAGAATTGGTTCAAGCAGCCTATCGAGCCACAAATCTTCAAATTCCAGGTGGGCATCACAAAATACAAGAATGCTCCCGTTTGCTTTTTCTGCCCCTGCATTTCTAGCATTTGCAGCCCCTACACCTGGTGTAGTGACTACTGTTATATTTTTATCCAGAAACTGATCCTGAAGAAAATCACAGCAATGATCATCAGACTGGTCATTTACAATAATGATTTCATATGGACAGCTAATCTCAACAGAGAAAAAAGATTCAAGAGTGTTTTTTACGTTAATTCCTTCGTTTTTAACAGGAAAGATAATGGAAGCAAGCAAATTTATTTCACTCCTTTAATGTTATATAACTGGAAGAACTCTCGCTTCCACTTCTTCAAGGGTAAGCTGCCCAGCGACATAACTGCATATAAGGGAATAATTAAAATGGATAGCAAATAAATTCCTATAAATAGAACGGGTCACTGCCTGGAGGTGTATTTGAGGCTGGATCAGATAGGCATCCCATATTTTTTGATCGGTGCTTATGTTTTCCTTATTTCCTTCGGCAAGGATATATTTGCTTGTGATTGGTGGGAAGGATAGCAGTGTCCAATTACCATCTTTATTGCCTTCGCATTGAGCCGGGAGAGAAGAAGCAATGATCTTTCCTGTGACTTCCGCTTTTTTTATTTGTGCTCGTTTTATAAGATACTTCAGCTTCGTCATGTTCCATTCCATGCAATAGTACTCGTCTTGGTTTAGCGGAATTCTCACGTTAGCTTTTTGGTGATCAGTCATGATGTATGGCTCATCAAGTGAGCTTCTTAAACACTGTTTATAATATTTCAGGGTCTCTTCAAGCTCCTGCGGCGGGGGATTTACCATTTTCAAACCATTGCTTTTCACGAGTTCCTTCAAATATGGAACAGTTAAAAACTCATCAAGAAAATAAATCTTTTCCATGCTTAACACCTCGGTCTTAACATTGTCATCAGTAGTAATAACTTAATGTTCTTCAAGCTTGTAACGTGACAAAAATAAATACATATAGATATATCAAGAATCTGTGCAGAGGGAGGAGAGTGAAATGTTGAAAAGGGCCAAAGTTGTATTAGTGAGGAACGGCAATTGGCAATTATACTCGTGTGAGATGAAAAATCTTCAAGACAGACTTTTTTCCTCCAAACATGATATACAGCCAAACAGAAAAAGTTTACAAAATGACCAAGATAATAAGATTTCCTTTAATAAGATAACAAATCAAAAGACTCTCAGCTTTTCAGTCCATAAGGAGAAATCTAATAACCCGCAGGATGCTCTCCTCCAAACAGAAATGATCATTAGTGAAATCAGGCATTATTTAAAACATCTTCGCCTCGAGGAGGGAAAATGGAGAAAAGATAAAAAGAAAAAAGAATTAATAATTAAAGAATTTGCATTACAAAAAAAACAAATGAAAATAGAAATATC
>JAPSKD010000455.1 GCA_031177865.1 Bacillus sp. (in: firmicutes)
CCTGCAGTTTGGATAAGTTTCTCAAACCAAGAGTTACCCGCTTCAAGATTTAAACCATTATAAAAAACGACATCTGCATCTGTTGTTTTCTGAATGTCTAATGGAAGTGGGTCATATTCATGCGGATTAGATCCTACTTTAGCTAAACTATGAATCTCTATTTGATCGCCACCGATATTTTTTACGATATCATAAAGAATTGAGTAAGTCGTAACCACCTGTAACTTATCATCTTTCTGTTCTTTTCCTGCTTCACTACCGGTTTCCTTATTTACACTACATCCTGCCAGAATTACAAATGCCAAAAGACTTGTTATAAATAATTTTAAAATATATTTCATTGCTATTCCTCCTAAATTTTTATGAAAGGGCTTGTTTTTTCCTTCTTGCTTTTAAGAAACGCCATAAGATACCTTGTTTTGGTGAAAAACCAAAGGCTAAAAGGAAGAGGGCAGTTGAAACTAAGACAATGGTTGCTCCTGAGGCTAAGTTATAAGTGAAGCTAAAGTATAAACCCACAACCGATGCAATCACTCCTAAACCGGCTGAAAGGTAAATCATTACCCATAATCGATTGGTTAATAAGTAGGCTGTTGCTGCTGGTGTGATTAGCATAGCCACTACCAGTATGATTCCCACCGTTTGTAGAGAAGCAACAGTTACCATTGTCAGTAGCGTCATTAAAAAATAATGGATAATTTTAATTGGTAGTCCATACGCTTCTGCCATGGTTGGATCAAAAGAAGTCACAAGCAGTTCTTTGTAGAACAAATAAATAGAAATTAACACAAATATTCCTATTCCCAATGTAGTCCACATATCTGAAGGTCGGACTGCTAATACATTCCCAAACAAGATGTGATAAAGGTCCGTACTACTTTTCATAAGGGTGATCAGAATAATCCCTAATGCAAAAGCAGCCGTAAACATAATTCCAATGGAAATATCATTTTTGATACGACTATTTTGGCTAACAAACCCGATTGACATTGCGGTCAAAACACCTGAAATAACGGCCCCAGCAAAGAAATTAATTCCAAGCATGTAAGCAATTGCCACCCCTGGAAGAACAGCATGAGAAATCGCGTCTCCCATTAGTGCCATTCCTCTTAAAATGATAAAACAGCCCACTACTCCACAAATAATTCCAACCATTATAGAGGTTAAAAGAGCTTTTTGTAAAAATCCGTATTGAAACAAAGCCTCAATAAAAGACATTTATACCTTCACCCCCAATCTATCAAGAAACGAAAACTGTCCAGAATACGCTTTCGCCAAAACTTCCGCATTTAAAACCTGATTTATATTTCCAAAACCAATAAGCTCTTTATTTAACAGAACAAGTTGGTCAAAATAATCACTGACTTTACTTAAATCATGATGAACAACAAGAATCGTTTTGCCACTATTCTTTAATTCTTTCAATATAGTAATAATGGTTTCTTCACTTGATACATCTATACCAACAAAAGGCTCATCCAGAAACAGCATTTCAGATTCTTGAGCAAGTGCCCTTGCTAAAAAAACTCGTTGTTGCTGTCCCCCTGAAAGTTCTCCAATTTGACGCTTACTAAATTCTGCAATACCAACCCTTTGTAAACATTGTAGCGCCCATTCTTTTTCTGACTTTTTTGGTCTTTTGAATAAACCTAGTTTTGGATACGTTCCGAGTAAGACAGTATCTAAAACAGTGATTGGAAAATCCCAGTCAATATTGCTCCTTTGCGGGACATAGGCAACGGATTTTCTTAGCTCATTAAAACTTTGCCCGTATATTTGAACTTCGCCTTTATCTTTCGGGATAAGGTTTAACAAAGCCTTTAATAGCGTTGATTTCCCAGCTCCATTCGGACCAATAATCCCAACTAATTTACCTGGTTCTATTGAAAAACTAACATTTTTCACCGCTTCATTACCATGGTAGGACACAAACAAACTTTTCACTGAAAGCGCTGGATTCATTAATAATCATCTCCTTCATATCTAATGTTTTCTTTGTATAAAAAATGTTGACTTAATGCAACTTTTAATTAAAAAAATAAAGTGGAAATTTACCACATCTTACTTTAACTATATATATGGTCTAATTCAAAAAAAGTTTCCCTTAGGAAACATTTTAACCTACAGGAAAAACCATGTCAACTAGAACTTAAACTAAAGTTGTCATTTATAAAATTCCAATCAAAAAAATAGCTTAGGAAACTTCCCAAGCTAAATTATTATTATATGGATAGTTAATATTAACAAACTCTGGTAAGATTTCTGGTTCTTTCGCTCCAAAGTTAGATCTGTTTATCCTTTAAAATATAATACTTGAACCTATTTCTTTAACCGCAGTTTATAGAAGTCGGAATCACTTGTGTTAGCAGCAACTGTTTTTAATTGCTCTAAATCATCATAAACGGACACGACTCGGCCGATAAACTCATCTAGTTCCCCTGCCGCCATATAATAGGCAAACTGTGGTGCTTGATACGGCGGTACATCTATGTTTTGCTCGAATAATGACTCGATACCAGTTAAATACTTTTGACCTACTCCTGTATATCGCTGATAACGAGTCATGTCTGTATCGTTTAAGCCTGGATCTAATGCAAAAACTTTAATCGGAGTTTCCGCTAATTCTTCCGTCAGGTTTTCTGTTAATCTAGCAATCGCTGTTTTGGAGGTTCCATAGCCATTACCATATTTAAATGCACCAATCGTTCCGCCGCCGACTAGATTAATAATACTTCCAAAACCTTGTTTTAACATGACAGGAACCACCGCTTGGACACAGTGAAAAGTTCCCAAAAGGTTCGTTGAGACATCATTAATCCAATCTTCTTGTTTCACTTCCCAGGTAGGACCAATGGCCATGAACGCACCGGCATTATTAATCCAAACATCTATGCGTCCATATTTTCCCATAATTTTTTCCACCACTTGTTGGACCTCTGCTTGCTTTGTGACATCCATAGAGAACATCGAATGATCTTGAGAAAATTTCTCTAGTTCTGTTTGAACTTCTTTTAATTTTTCGGAATCTCTGCCTGTTCCAACAACTGAAAATCCTTTTTCCGCAAAAAATAAAGCAGTGTTAC
>JAPSKD010000456.1 GCA_031177865.1 Bacillus sp. (in: firmicutes)
GCTCAAAGGCACCATAGTTCAAAGACCTTCTTCGCCAGCATTAAAACAGTATAGACTGCCAGATCCATTTTCATTCTCTGTGGTGCAGCGCCGATTTTGCGCTGCATGGATGGCTAACGGGTGCGATTCTTCAATAAGGGAAAAGTCTCTTTTCTTTATTCAAGTAACGATGTAGGTTTGTTTAAGACAAAGCGATAGGCTTCTCTCTGTGTTCCTTTATAAATTCATGTCAAGTCCAACCTTACATATTTTATACATCTTTTAACCTGTTTTCTGCTGCTAAGTACCAATAAATGTACTACATCCGTTTTTATTGCCCTCTTCAAAAAGATGAAAAATGATTTTATTCTGTATATGTAACAAAAATACTCAATACGGTTAAGGAGCGTGGAAACTTGATTGAGCTTTCTCCAATTGATATAGGTGGGCATACCTTTTTGGCGGTTACTGTTAGACTTCCTAAAACCACTCTGCTGTCTGTATCCAATAATAAGGGGTATATTATGTGCGGGGCTTTAGATGTTAAATTTTTAAATGAAAAACTAGCCGATCGAAAAATAATTGCAGCACGAGCAGTTGGGGTTAAAACCATTGATCAACTCTTATACGCGCCATTAGAATCCGTAACATATGAAGCAGAAAAATTAGGAATAAACAAAGGAATAATAGGTAAAGATGCATTGCTGAAAATGATTTAAAAAGCTCTTAAGCGCAAATTCAGATGCCGAGAGGAGGATTTTTCTCGCCAATCTTTTTTATTTAGAGATCAACATTAAAATCCAAGGAATCTTCTAAAAAAAGATTGCCTACTCTAGCCTAACATGGCTAGGCGTGAGGCAATCTTATTATGTTTTGGCAAACTCCAAAAGAAGAACTTGCTCATTTGCATGTCATAAAAATGCGTAATAGCGAAGCACGTACAGCTCTTTGTGTTCATCCAAACTGACTTTCCACCTTAGATTATGTTGTGAATATTGGGGTAACATTCGTTGTGTATTCGATAGCATGGGGACGGGATCAGCATTCGTCCCATATTCGTTGCTGTGGTAACGGAAGTTTAACGAAATAAAAACCTAAATTAAAGCACGATTAGGCCAGGTTGTATTTAATAGGATAAATTGCATAAACTAACCTATAAACATAACAAACATATTATACAAGGAGAGCAAATTATAAAGGTTCATACTCGAATGGTGATTGAGACTAATCCTGAAATCAAGCAAATGGCTAATATATCTAATATGCAACTGGATGTTCCATTAAAGAATTCTTTGAAAAACTCATTAGACAAGAATTTTTAAGAATAACCAATGGAACAGGAGCAAATCAATGAGTGAAATTGAAAATAACCCAAAATTCGCCTTAGAGGGAAGATAGAAATTAATTTTCAGGAGGATCATCTTATGGATTACAGACAGTATTGGAACCAAATATTTAAACAAAATGACGAGTTAAATTCGTTGATATCTTCTTACTGGCATGATTATTCCAATTTGGGAACTTGGCAGTTCTGGTTGGTTGTATCCTTTATGGTGTTTCCTCTAATCTTGCTTTACTTTACAGTAGACCGAAAAAGAATTTTCGAGATATTTTTCTTTGGATATACAGTACATATATTGTGGTCGTACGTTGATATTACAATGGGAAGATATGGGTACCTTGTTCACCACTACTTTTTAACACCCATATTGCCATATGCAATAAATGTGACCGCATCGGTATTTCCAGTTGGTTTCTTGCTTCTGTACCAATACTGTACCAATAGGAATAAGAATTTCTATTGGTATGTTGTGTTGTTAAGTGCTGTGTTTGCATTTGGTTTCGCAACAATTGGGGTATATTTAGGTTTTATTGAGATGAGAAAAGGGCTGACCCAATTTCACCTTTTCCTTTTACACATTGTGATACCGTATAGTGCTTACTGGTTAACAAAGTTAATCCTAAAACTAAGAAACACAAACGATAGTCGGAATCGTGAATTTAACCTGAATCCTTTTAAGGAGAAGGCAAGATAAAAGAGAAGTTTGATCAGTTTTTTGCCTTCGGGAATACCGACAGCTTTTCGTATATCTGATGTTATTGAAGTAACGGAGTTCTATAGTGAAATAAGTAAAGCCCGATTTTTCTTCATTAATCAAAGAGAAATCGGGCCTCTTATAATGAAAAACTCTTAACGTTGTAAAAATGCGGTTATCTTAACTCAGATATAGAAAACCTTTGTTTATCAATGGTTTATTCATTGATGTCATGTAAACAACGTATTCGATACAGTTAGGGATCAGGATACATTCAGGCAGGAAGAATCTTTCCGCTCTTTTCTAAAAACTCTTGAGGATCCATGCAGCCTGCAGATACCTGTGCCGGAAAGTCTGGACCAGATACTGCGTGATTACCAGAAGCACGGTTATAGATGGCTGAAGACACTGGCCCATTATGGTTTTGGGGGCATATTGGCAGATGATATGGGGCTTGGCAAGACGCTGCAAAGTATTGCGTTCATACAATCTGAGCTGCCAAACATCCGCGAAAAGAATCGGCCATCCTTGATTGTGTGTCCAACATCCTTAACGTACAATTGGCTAAGTGAACTGATGAAGTTCACACCTGAGATACAGGCGGTTGTGTTCGACGGCAATCAAATCGAACGGTTACAGCTTCAGAAGGAATTAGCCGGCATTGATGTCGTGATTACTTCATATCCATTGCTACTTAAGGATATTAAATGGTATGAGATGCAGGATTTTCACATTGTATTTTTTGACCAAGCATAGGCGTTTAAAAATCCGGTAACCCAGACAGCAAGGGCAGTAAAAAAGTTAAAGTCAAACCATCGTTTCGCGCTGACAGGTACACCTGTCGAAAACTCGCTTGAAGAGCTGTGGTCCATTTTTCACGTCATCTTCCCGGAATTGTTCCAAGGCTTGAAGGATTTTAGCAATCTGACCAGAAAAACAATTGCAAGAAGGATCCGCCCATTCGTCGCTGAGGAGGCTTAAGGAGGACGTACTTTCCGAGCTTCCTGAAAAAATGGAATTGATTGATTCTGCTGAACTGCAGCCTGAGTAGAAAAAGCTATATG
>JAPSKD010000087.1 GCA_031177865.1 Bacillus sp. (in: firmicutes)
TCCTAGTTCCTTTATAAATTTATAATAACATCGATTTCCGATAAAAGATTGTGAAATATTGAACAAACTTTGAATTATTAACGAATATACCAAAAACGGTCCTTTTAATCTAAAAGAGTGAAAGGAGGCAAAAAAAAACAGCCCGTTCGATGGGCTGTTAGTTTTCTTGCTTTTCTTTATCGAACCAAAGCAGTTCTTGGTCCTCTTCATCACCATTATAGTTGATAAGAATCTCTTCGCCAGCTTTAATGTCTTTGTAAGCAAAGAAGTCAAAGGTATGGTTAGGGAAATTTATCTCATATGTGGCATTAGGCTGATAGGAATGATTAAATAACATTCCATAACCTAAGAGAATGCATGTGTGGTTGATCCCATATTCAAACGCATAATCGGCAAGCAATGTTTTTTCAATGTGTTCATGCTCTGCATTTGGATAGGCGATAACGGGTGCTTCATGGATAAGCTCGCCCTTTTTAATATCACGTGTAGCGAATACTCCTCGATTGAACTCTCCGTCACTAAGTTTTGAAGATTTTACTTCTATCATGTTGGTCACCTACATTTACTTTCTATGAAGTCAATTATCAGGGCTCTTTTCTAAAACTTTGTTGCATTTTAGATCAAAAATTAATAAGAAAAGAGCTTGCAACCTAAAATCCTAAAGCGCAAAATAACTATTTCCACGTTAAAATCGGCTTTAAGATTTTAACAACAAGCATTACGAAAACAGCCATTATCCTTATAGTTTGACAGGTAATGGCATTGAAAGCAACCGTTTTTGTAGTTTCTCGCATGATAGTGTGTCTAAAAAGCACGAAATTTAATCAGAACTGATGTTAATATGTTCGAAATGTGAAACCTTAAATAACCCTTTATCTGTAAGTTTTAACTCTGGAATAACAGGAAGAGCTAAGAAGGAAAGTGTTAAAAAGGGATTGAACTGATCGTTTGCTCCCAGCTTTTCAAGAGCAATGTGAAGGTTATTGAGACAGGTATATACTTCCTGGTAAGGGCGGTCAGATATTAATCCTGCAATCGGTAATTCTAATGATGCCAGGATTTGACCTTCTTTAATGACAACTAGCCCGCCCTGCATTTCTTTAATCGTATTTGCGGCTAAAACCATATCATCATCATTGGTTCCAGCGATAATGAGATTATGTGAATCATGGGCAATGGTGGTGGCAATTGCACCATATTTTAATCCTAAACCTTTGACAATGCCCAAGCCAATTTGCTTGGTGAAATGATGGCGCTCGATTACGGCAAGCTTTAACTGATCGCTACTCGTCGAGGGTTGGAAGAAACCTTGGTTGCAAGTATCCACTTCTTCCACGGTATGCCGTGTGACAAGACTGTTAGGGATGATTTCAATGATATTTGCTTTGTTCGTTGATAGTGGGATATCGAAATTTGCTTTTTTGATGACATCAAAATGGACTGAATTTTTTAAAGAGTCATTGCTGTCCTGATGGATGGCACTACAATCAGTAACCAACTTGCCATCATGTACCACAGCTTTTCCGTTTTTATAAACATGTATAATCTTTAAAGTATCAAGAGCTTCTACTAAAGAAAAATCCGCTTTGTAACCGGCAGCAATTGCCCCCTTATCACTAAGCCCAAAACATTCTGCTGCATTGATGGTAGCCATTTGAATAGCGGTTATCGGGGATATTCCTAAGTTGATAGCCAGCCTGACATTATGATCTATGCTGCCCCCATGCACAAGGTCATCTAAATGTTTATCGTCGGTAACAAATAAGCACCTTCGGGAATTATACTCATTTACTACCGGAATCAAATTCTGCAAATCTTTTGCGACAGTCCCTTCACGAATCATTAAATACATTCCACTCCGAAGGCGTTCTTTCGCTTCTTCCGCTGTTGTACTTTCATGATCGGTCTTAATACCTGCAGCCATGTATACATTCAAATCACTTCCAGATAATCCCGCAGCATGACCATCGACTTTTTTTCCGAATTGTTTAGCGTCGGATATTTTGTTGAGCATATCATCCTCAGCATTTAGGACAGCAGGGAAGTTCATCACTTCTGCTAATCCTAGGACACGGGGATGTCGATAAAAGGGGAATAAATTCTCTGCATTTAAAATAGCACCTGAGTTTTCAAAGCTCGTCGCAGGAACACAGGAAGGAAGCATAATATAAATATCAAAAGGAAGATTTTCGGAAGAATCAAGCATATATTGAATGCCAGCTGTACCTAGGACATTCGCAATTTCATGGGGGTCCGCGATAACGGTCGTTACTCCATGAGGAAGAAGGACTTTAGCGAATTCACTTGGCGTCACCAAGGACGATTCAATATGAACATGACCATCGATAAAAGCAGGAAGTACGTAACGCCCCTGTGCATCAACAATATTTTTCCCATCATATTGTCCTACACCTGCAAAATAACCATCCACAATGGCAATATCACCTTCGATTATTTCTCCGTTAAAGACATCGATAATCCTGCCGTTTTTTACAACGGTATCTGCAGGTTCTTTTCCTGAAGCTACTGAAATTCTTCGGGTTAATTGATTTCTCTCCATAGCTCAACACCCTCTTGTTTTTGATTAGTATTCTACTTTGTTCTTAGAGTTCTCCCATGTACGAAAAGGAAGGTCACCATGTTCTGGAAAAATTTTTATCATTGGTATTTTACGATTTTCCACTGGAAGTTCGAGTTGTTCATAAATGAACTGATCATCAAACCCTATCTTGGCCGCCTCCTGTTTCGTACAGGCATAGTAAACAGCCTTTGGTCTCGCCCAGTAAATAGCACCAATGCACATTGGACAAGGTTCGCAGCTCGTATAGATTTCACAATCCGTCAGTTGAAAATCCTTTAAATAGCTGCAGGCCGCGCGAATGGCTTGGACCTCTGCATGTGCTGTTGGGTCGTTGGAGGATGTCACTTCATTACGTCCAACCCCGATTATTTTTCCATCCTTCACCACGATGGCTCCAAACGGTCCACCGTGATTGGTTAGGACATTATTGAGCGCTTCCTCGATTGCTTTTTTCATAAAATGAATATCTGACATGTAATCTCTCCATTCTCTGATATTTTTATCCATTAAAAGCTAGTGATTAGCACGTAAGGAGTAATGATCTATTTAACTTGAAATTTATTATTCTATAACCTACATAGAATTTCTTGCTTGTTGTCAGGTTTGTTTACAATCTATTTTGGTCTGGGATGAATAAAAATCTTGTTAGATTATATGACACTTTTGTAGATACTATTTCGGCATTTCGATATTATAGTGAAAAATTGGCAGGACGAGTAGGCTGTGCCACCGATAGCTGACAATAGCCGAGCCATTTATGAAGATTTATAAATAGAGAGAGAACAGGTGATGTATTTTTAGGAGGTCTGGAATATATATAGTTTTAACAGTCACAAGCTGGTGATTTATTAGGTAAACGGATAAATGGGGGGATAGAATGACATTTTCAGAAAAGAAAAGGCAAATACGTCCTGATGTTCCTCAGAAAGTGGCTGAAGACCTTAAGCATCTAACAGAAGTAAATCAAATGAACAAAGAGGAATTTGTTCAAAAAATCGGCTGGGTGTTTGAACACTCTCCATGGGTGGCTTCGGCTGCATGGGAAAATAAGCCCTTTGAATCCAGTAAGACTCTCTTACAAAAGATGATTGACATTGTCCAAAATGCGGACGAATCTATGCAGTTAGCACTGCTTCGTGCACACCCAGATTTAGGCACAAGATTGCAAATGTCCGAGGTTTCCCAAAAGGAACAAGCTCGTGCAGGTCTTGATAAGCTTTCAAAGGAGGAATTTGAGGAGTTTGTTTCTCTTAATCAAAGCTATGTAGATAAATTTAAATTCCCCTTTATCATGGCTGTAAAAGGGCAAAGCAAGGAAACGATATTATCTGCAATGAGGCAAAGGGCAGGTAATTCTTACAAGGAAGAATATAACATCGCCTTACGTGAAGTGTATAAAATCGCTGGGTTTCGATTGAATGATATTTTCATAGGGTGAAGCGTTCATGATGACGGAAATCTAAGAGAAATTGAAAAAGTGGCACCATGAAGCGTTTATGATGACCAAAATCCAAGAGAAATTGAAAAAGTGGTAACCATGAAGCGTTCATGATGACCCAAATCCAAGAAAAATTGAAAAAGTGGTAACTATGACCCTATTTTAAAGCCTTTTAAAATGACAAAAGGAGGCTAACAAATATGAAAAGAACGATGAGCTACGGAAAAGCGGACGTATGGGTTTATCGAACGTACGCTAAGCCGTTAACCAAAATTCGAAAAATTCCCGAATCCACCTTCTCAGGTCGACAAAACATTCTTTTTGGCATGAATGTAAAAGTCGCCGTAGAGGGTGAAGCGTTTTTTTCCTCTTTTAAAGATGGTGATAACACTCTAGTTGTTGCCACGGATTCAATGAAAAATTTCATCCTTAAGCATGCGGGAGATTATCAGGGAGCCACCCAGGAAGGGTTTCTTGAATTTGTCGCACACCGCTTTCTTGAGACGTATTTACACATGACAGGCATTACTATCTCAGGTGAACAGATTTCCTTTGAAGAGCTTCCTGTCCCAACTAATGGCAGCTTTGAACCAAGCCCATTGGTGTTTCGCTATTCATTAAATGAACAAGCTGGAGCCTCCATAGAAGTGAAACGTAAAAAAGATGAAATTATCACCACTAATCACCTAAGCAGTTTAAAGGGTCTTAAGCTTATTAAGGTAAAGGGTAGTTCGTTTTACGGCTATGTGAAGGATGAATATACGACATTGCCGGAATCCTTTGATCGCCCGCTGTTTATCTTTTTAAATATTGATTGGCGTTATAACGACCTTGAGGGCGGCAGGGGAAATACACCTGATGGCTATGTGGCCGCAGAACAGGTTAGAGATATTGCGTACACCGTCTTTCATGAAGAAAACTCTCCATCCATCCAAAATCTCATTTACAGAATCGGTACTAGAATTCTAGAGCGCTTTCCACAGTTAGTAGAGGTACGTTTCGAATCAAATAACCGTACATGGGAAACGATTTTAGATGAGATTCCTGCCTCACAAGAAGGGAAAGTATTTACTGAACCTCGTCCCCCATATGGTTTCCAATGTTTTTCAATGACCCGTGATGACCTAGATCCTAAAAGAGGAACCAAGTAAATGACAGGGAAGCTAACAACGCATGTCCTCGACATTAGCATAGGAAAGCCAGCTAGCGGTGTGTTAGTGGAGTTAGTACGTGTTAGTGCAAATAAAGAGATAGAAGCCATCCAATCTACCTATACAAATGAAGATGGAAGATTAAGTCAACCCCTTTTAGAGGGGGACAATATGAAAAAGGGAATCTATGAACTTCATTTTTATGTAGGAGACTATTATCGAAGCCGCGGAGCTTCCGCTGAAGATCCCTCGTTCCTGGATTGTGTTCCCGTAAGATTTGGTATTTCTGAACCGGCTTCCCATTATCATGTGCCGCTTTTGATATCACCAGGAGGGTACAGTACGTACCGAGGGAGTTAGGAGGGAAAATGAAAACTGAACTTTGGGTGAAAAACGGATATGTTTTTACAGAAGAAGGGTTTCGGTATGCAAGTATAAAAATAAAAGATGGCAAGATTGACACCCTCTACGAAAGTGAACCTGAACCCCTGATAGAAAACAAATTCAATTTCATAGATGCAAGTGGTTGCCTAGTGGTTCCTGGATTTATCGACGCACATGTTCATTTCAATGATCCCGGTCGTACGGAATGGGAGGGAATTGAAACTGGCAGCCGCGCCGCAGCCATTGGAGGAACAACAACTGTTTTTGATATGCCGCTTAATTGTTCTCCATCTGTGACGACCGTGAAAAATTTACACAATAAAAGAGAGTATTTAACCTCCAAATCTTATATTGATTATGCTTTATGGGGCGGGATGACAGGTAATTCCGTTAGTAATAACGAGGAACTCGTCCAAATGAGTGAGGGCATTATTGCCTGGAAAGCATTTATGTCTGAGAGCGGTATCGATGATTTTCCCCTTGTTTCACCCGACCAATTGAATCTGGCAATGAAAATAGCAGCACAACAAAATAAAATCCTCGCTTTGCATGCGGAATGGGAGGAAGAGATTAATAACCTTACCACTTTTTATAAAAAACATAATGGCCTCGATAACCGTAAGGCTTTTCTAGCAAGCAGACCGATATCAGCAGAAGAACAGGCGGTTAGTTACGCGATAGAGGCAGCTGCAAAATATGGTACATCGGTTCACTTCGTTCATATCAGTTCAGCGAGAGTAGTTAAACTCATTCAACAAGCAAAGAAAAGCGGAATAAACGTTACAGTAGAAACCTGTCCGCATTATTTAATTTTTGATGAAGAAGATTTCCTAAATACCGGTGCCATTCTCAAGTGTGCCCCGCCGCTTCGACCTAGGGAAGAAGTAGAAGGGCTGTGGGAATGTATTTCAAACGGCTGGATTGATACGATTGGTTCTGATCATTCCCCCTGTCTTTATTCCATGAAAAACACTGATTCCATTTGGGAAGCATGGGGTGGAATCCAAGGAGTACAATTTACCTGGCTTGCATTACTCGATGAGGCATTGAAAAGGAAAATTCCACTTAAAGACATACTTCCTCTAGGAACTGCAAATGTTGCTGATCGGTTTGGAATATCGGGAAAGAAAGGAAGAATTCACCCCGGATTGGATGCGGATTTAGCCTTGATTTCATTAGATGAAACAACGATTGCGGATCAGCAATCGATTGCCTTTCGAAATCAATATTCCCCCTATGAAAATAGAAATTTTCTTTTAAAAGTAAAGAAAACCATTTTACGAGGAAAAGTAATTTATGATGATCAAACCGGGGTAACCCAAGAAACGGATGGTCAGTATATACAGCCAAGGGAGGATGCATATGGCTCAGTTCCCAACTAATCTCAATGAGGCAATAGATTGGCTAGCCTCTTTTGGGGGTGAACTAGATGGAGGAGTAACTCGAACACTTTATTCCCAGCCTTGGAAAGTAGCCCAGCAAGCCTTAAAGGGATGGATGGAGGAAGTTGGTCTCGACACAAATTATGATTCTATTGGAAACTTATTTGGCAGATTGCCTTCACCTAATCCAAATGCCCAGACTATTTTAATTGGATCGCATGTCGACACCGTTAAGTCAGGTGGTAAATACGATGGTGCATATGGAATTATTGCTGGAATAATGGCTATAAACTTTTTAAAAAAGAAGTATGGGCAGCCAGCTATAAACCTTGAAGTGGTTTCTTTTTGTGAAGAAGAAGGAAGCCGCTTTCCGGTTGCTCTCTGGGGTTCAGGTATGATGACGGGGATTTATTCATTTAAAGATATTAGTGATATCAAGGATTCAGAGGGTATAAGCTTCGAGACAGCTATGATGGCAGCAGGATTTGGTCTTTCTGAATACAGGGTCCGGAATGATATCCAAACGTTTATTGAACTACATATCGAACAAGGACCCACTCTTGAAAAAGTGGAAAAATCAATTGGCATTGTCAAGGCAATTGTCGGTCAAAAAAGGTTTCGAATTACTGTGAATGGCGAATCGAACCATGTTGGTACCACCTCAATGAAATGGAGAAGAGACGCTCTTCATGGGGCGGTAAACATGATTCATGACTTATACGAAAGTGTAAAGGGATACGATGAAGATCTGGTAACAAGTGTGGGGCAGCTATTTGTGGAGCCAAATGTACCAAATGTGATTCCTAATAACATTCAGTTTACTGTCGATGCGCGACATCCAAACGAATCGGTTTTAAGCTCTTTTTGTCAGCAATTCACCGAAATGTTTGGAACCCATGCTAAAAAAAATGATTTGGATATAAAGGTTGAGATGTGGCATGAAGTTCAGCCAGCCCACATGGATTGTACACTTAATGAAATTATAAAAAGCATTTGCACTAGGAGCACGATTCCCTTCCATTGGATGAATAGTGGTGCAGGGCACGACGCCCAGCTGTTTACACGAATTTGTCCTACAACAATCATATTCGTTCCCAGCCAGGGAGGGATTAGCCATTCACCACTCGAGTATACTTCAACAAAGGACTTAGAAACGGGTCTGGAGGTACTCATACAATTGTTACATCAATTAGCGTACAACCGCTAAAGGAGTGATTACTATGAATGAGGATAAAGCAAAGATTGTGCAGTGGATACAGGACCATGAGGAAGAAATAGTCGTTTTTTTGAAAAAATTAGTGCAAACTCCATCGGATAATCCCGCTGGTGATTGTTTACCGATAGCCAGAGTTTTAGAGAAACAGCTTTCCGAGCTTGGATTTGAAAATGTATCTCTTCTCAAAGTAGACGAAGAAAGTGTAAAAGAAAATGGGATGATTAGTATGGCTAACGTCCTTGCCCCCATAGTATTTGGTGAAGGGACAAATGTTGTTTTAAACGCGCACGGAGATGTGGTTCCACCTGGTTTAGGGTGGAGTGTCGACCCATATGGAGGAACAATTGTAGATGGAAAAATGTATGGCAGAGGAGTAGCCGTATCAAAGTCTGATATTGCTGCCTATACCTATGCGGTGCTTGCCTTAAAACAGGTTAGTGCTCAGCTTTCTGGAAGGGTGGACCTGGCATTCACGTTTGATGAAGAAACAGGAGGAGAGATAGGTCCTAAGCGGTTAATTGACCAAGGTTATATCAAGCCTGATCAAGCAATTGTTGCGGGATTCACCTATTCAGCTGTTAACGCTCATAATGGCTGTTTACATTTTGAAATCAAAACGACAGGAAAGTCAGCACATGCGGCTCTTCCTCATACAGGAATTGACGCGATTGAGGCGACTACTAAAATCGTAAATGAATTATATGAATATCGTAAAAAACTGGCAGAAATAAAATCAACTATCCCAGGAATTGACTTTCCGACACTGAATGTGGGGCTTATTTCAGGCGGAATCAATACGAATGTTGTACCAGATGAATGCACGATTAGGGTGGATAGGCGATTAATTCCTGAAGAAGACTTTGTTGCCGCAGAGGCTGAGTTTAGGGAACTTGTTCAGCAAGCTGTATCAGATATCCCAGGTATTAAAATTGAAATTAGGAAAATCCTTCATGCTAAAAGTTTTGGACCAACTCCAGAAAATACCCCATTAGTTCAAGCCTTGGCTGCAAACTGGCAATTGATTTTGAAACAGGAGGATAAGTTACCTGTTCACGGAGTACCACTCTATACAGATGCCCGCCACTTCTTTGCTGCAGGAATTCCTACGATTATGTTTGGGGTGGGGCCAAAAGTGTTAGAAGAGGCGAATGGACATCGAGCAGATGAAAATATTCGACTGTCTGATTTACAGGCTGCTACCAAGATCATCGCCTGTACCCTTTATGATTTATTAGCAGGAGGAAAACCATGAAATTAACCCAGCGTGAGCAGGAAAAATTAATGATTGTCGTAGCTGCCGACTTGGCAAGGCGTAGAAAAGAACGTGGATTGAAATTAAATTACCCTGAAGCGATTGCCCTCATTACCTATGAAATTATGGAGGGCGCAAGAGATGGTAAAACCGTTGCTCAGTTGATGACTGAAGGGACAATGGTCTTATCGACTGAGGACGTGATGGAAGGAATACCAGAAATGATTCGGGAGATACAGGTAGAAGCCACATTCCCGGATGGGACTAAGCTCATAACCGTGCACGAACCCATCCGGTAGATTCCAAGTTTAATAGTAGAGGAGAATTGAATGATTCCAGGAGAATATGTGTTAAGACAAGAGCCAATCGTATGTAATCAGGGTAGACCACTTTCAAAGGTGCTAGTGGTAAATAAAGGGGACCGCCCTGTACAAGTAGGTTCTCATTTTCATTTTTTCGAAGTGAATGGCTCTCTGCAATTTGAACGCTTGGAGGCATTTGGAAAACACCTAAACATTCCTGCAGGCACTGCTGTCCGATTTGAACCGGGGGATGCAAAAGAGGTAGAGCTTGTCCCATTTGCGGGTAAGCGTGAAGTTTATGGTCTAAATAATAAAACCGATGGTCAATTGGACAGGAAAAAGGGGGATCAGGCATGAGTTTCAAAATGTCTAGAAAACAATATGCAGACATGTTTGGTCCCACTACAGGGGACGCCATTCGTCTGGCGGACACCGATTTATTTATTGAAATTGAAAAGGATTATACAGTTTTTGGGGATGAAGTGAAATTTGGCGGCGGTAAAGTTATTCGTGATGGGATGGGACAGCACCCTCTTGCTACAAGAGCAGATGGGGCCCTCGATGTGGTCATTACCAATGCAATGATTGTTGATTATACAGGAATTTATAAGGCTGATATTGGGATTCGAGAAGGAAGGATTGCTGGTATTGGAAAAAGCGGTAATCCACTACTTATGGATGGAGTGGATATGGTGATTGGGGCATCAACAGAGGTGATTGCAGGCGAAGGAATGATTGTCACCGCCGGAGGTGTTGATGCCCATATCCATTTCATTTGTCCTCAGCAAATTGAAACAGCTCTATCCTCCGGGATCACAACCATGATTGGTGGAGGCACTGGCCCTGCTACTGGTACCAATGCGACCACTTGTACTCCCGGTGAGTGGAATATTCATCGGATGTTGGAAGCCGCAGACGAGTTTCCGATGAATCTTGGATTTTTAGGAAAGGGAAATTCCTCATCGGAAGCGCCGTTAATCGAGCAGGTGCAAGCGGGTGTCATTGGGCTTAAGCTCCATGAAGACTGGGGGACGACCGCCTCAGCTATTGATCACTGCTTACGGGTTGCTGATCAATTCGATATCCAAGTTGCTATCCATACCGATACCTTAAATGAAGGCGGGTTTGTGGAGGATACGCTGGCAGCCATTAATGGGAGGGTTATACATACCTACCATACTGAAGGTGCAGGCGGAGGACATGCCCCTGATATTATAAAGGTTGCCAGCTATCCTTATATACTTCCTTCCTCCACCAATCCAACTCGTCCTTATACAAAAAATACATTAGACGAGCATTTGGATATGCTTATGGTTTGTCATCATTTAGACCCTGATGTACCAGAGGATATCGCTTTTGCTGACTCGCGTATCCGTAAAGAAACCATCGCAGCAGAGGATATTCTCCATGACATGGGTGTATTCAGCATGATTAGTTCAGATTCTCAAGCAATGGGTCGTGTCGGTGAGGTGATTACAAGGACCTGGCAGACTGCGGATAAGATGAGAAAGCAAAGAGGGAAGCTACCGGAGGATAAAAGTATAGGAGATAACTTTCGTGTGAAACGATATATCGCCAAGTATACCATTAACCCAGCAATTACCCACGGGATTGCCGACGAAGTTGGTTCCATTGAGGTTGGCAAATTGGCTGACTTGGTGATTTGGAATCCAGCTTTTTTTGGAGTTAAGCCTGAAATTGTCATTAAAGGCGGCATGATCGCTCACAGTTTGATGGGAGACCCAAATGCTTCAATTCCAACTCCTCAGCCTGTCTTGTATCGTCCGATGTTTGCTTCCTTTGGAAAAGCAAAATATTCAACATGTATTACCTTCTTGTCGAAAGCGGCAATTGATCTTGGTGTTCATAAAAAATTAGGGCTGAAAAAACAAATTAAGCCTGCCCATGGAACACGTCATCTTTCAAAAAAGGATATGAAGCTCAATGCTGAAATGCCAAAAATTGAAGTAGACCCGCAAACATATGAAGTCATCGTGGATGGAGAACTTGTAACCTGTGAACCAGCGGATGTACTGCCGATGGCACAGCGTTATTTCTTATTTTAGGAGGAGCAAAGCTATGATTATTACTGAAATCATTGGAAACGTTGACGAAATCTCGTCATCGGGCAGGCATATAGAAAGAGTGTATTTATCAAGTGATGACTTAGTAAAACGAATACAACGTGTGACAACAGACCATGGAAAAGAAGTAGGAATCCGCTTAGCAGAGCCGAAGGATTTGGTAGATGGGGATATTTTATATATGGACAAACGTAACATGATTATCGTTAGTGTAACGAGTGATGATCTTCTTGTTCTCCGTCCTTCAAGCTTGAAACAAATGGGAGAAATCGCTCATCAATTGGGGAATCGCCATCTCCCGGCGCAGTTTGAAGAAGATAGTATGTTGGTTCAATACGATTATCTTGTTGAAGAACTGCTCATACAATTAGAGATTCCTTATACAAGGGAAGATAGAAAAGTAAAAAAGGCATTTCGACATATCGGTCACAGTCATGGATAGTCAGCTTTTAAGCTTACTGCAATTAGGGGATTCAAATTTTCCCTCGGGAGCTTTTTCCCATTCCTTTGGATTAGAAACCTACATCCAGGATGAAAGTATCCATAATAAAGAATCATTTTTTGAATGGATCCGGATTTATTTGGAAAAACAACTAGCCTATACCGATGGGTTAGCCTGTCGCTTAACCCTTGAGGCATTAATGAATCAAGATGTTGCTGAGATATGGAACCTCGATCGAAAATTGTTTGTACAGAATATGCCGGAAGAGACCCGGCAGGCGAATCGTCGGATTGGAGAAAGGCTAGTGGTAATTGGAATTGATCTTTATTCCATTCCTTTATTAGAAGACTATTTGAAAAAAATTCGAACAAATGAAGCTTTTGGACACCCTGCTATTGCTTTTATAATTATTTGTGATTTCTTAAAGATTAATAGAAAACAAGCCATTTTAACTTACTTATATTCTACAATCGCCACTCTCGTTCAAAATGGTGTTCGGGGAATCCCGCTTGGTCAAACTGCTGGTCAAAAGATTTTATTAGAAGTACATCCCTATTTACTCAAGGCAGTTAAAAGGATTGAAGTCTTAGATTTAGACGATTTTGGAGCCGTGGCGCCTGGAATTGAGATCGCACAAATGCGCCATGAAAAGCTGCATGTCCGGTTGTTTATGTCATAAATTCGTATAAGGAAAGAGGGAAAAAGAATGGAACCAGTACGGATCGGAATTGGTGGACCAGTTGGAGCAGGAAAAACGATGCTGGTCGAGCGTCTAACAAGATACTTAAATGATGAATGTAAGATGGCGGTGGTAACCAATGATATCTATACAAAAGAAGATGCGCAGTTTCTAATAAAAAACAGCGTTCTACCTCAAGATCGAATTATTGGTGTTGAAACTGGCGGGTGTCCCCACACCGCTATTCGGGAGGATGCCTCCATGAATTTTGCAGCAATTGAAGAACTAAAAGCCAATCATCCGGATTTATCTATTATTTTTGTTGAAAGCGGGGGTGATAACCTAGCTGCAACCTTTAGTCCTGAGCTCGTTGATTTTTCTATTTATATCATTGATGTAGCCCAAGGAGAAAAAATTCCTCGTAAAGGCGGACAAGGAATGATTAAATCGGATTTGTTTATTATCAACAAGATAGATTTAGCTCCGTATGTCGGAGCCAGTTTGGAAGTAATGGAGGAAGATACAAAGGCCGCGAGAGGGAAGAAACCTTATATCTTTACTAATTTGAAAACAGGTACAGGGCTAAATCTCGTCGTAGATTGGCTCAAGAAAAATGCGTTATTGGCGGGATTGGGGTAAGTGATTACTCCAACAGGATATTTAAGACTAGCAGCAGCGCGGAAAAAAGAGAAAACCATTTTTAAAGAAACATATACAGAGGGAGCTTTTAAAATAACCAGGCCAGTATATCTGACTTCGAGCGGAGAGGCGTATGGGTACATGATGAATCCTGGCGGAGGCTATGTTGACGGGGATTCTTATACGATTTCTATTGTTTTAGAAGAGGGTGCGGAGGTATTGTTAACAACACAATCCTCCACGAAAATTTATAAAACAAGGACAAGGCCAGCTATTCAAGAGATGGACATTCATTTGAAAAGGGGAAGTCTCTTAGAATATCTGCCAGATGCTATTATCGCCTATCAGCATGCATGCTTTAAGCAGAAAACAATTGTTCAAATGGACAAAGGTGCTTCCCTGGTAAGCTGCGATATTTTTACACCGGGCTGGTCCCCAGATGGCACTTTATTTCGCTATGACTTACTTCAATCGAAGATGGAAGTCTATTTGGAACAGCAGCTTGTTTTATTTGATCATATCAAACTAGAGCCAGATGAGGATATAACAGGAATAGGGTATATGGAGGGATATACCCACTATGGCACCATGATTGTGATTGACGAGCGGGTGAACAAGAAAATTTTAGAAGAACTCCATGAATTATTTCTACTTCAGGATGATAAAAAAATCGGCATATCGATGCTAGCGGTATCTGGGTTTGCATTAAGGATACTCGCAAACTCCACACAAGCTATCGAACATGTTTTAAATGTTTCCCATGAACTTATACGCAAACGAATTTTTGGGAAAGAACCTGTCTTTTTACGAAAATATTAAGTGGAAGAAACTGTTTGGCACGTAAACTAGAAAAACAGCACGTAATAAAAAATTTGGCACATAATCCTCTTAAGGAAGTTTAAAGAGCCAACGTATGGTGTTGGCTCTTTGGCATTAAAAGGTATGTGCTAAATCTTTAGCCCGCGCGATGGCGTTTTCTTTGATTTCTTGTGCTTTGTCAGGCATTGCATTATGCCCCTCAACAAATAAACCTTCAAAAGATGGAACTCCATAGAATTGCATCATAATTTCAAGGTAACGGTGACCCATCTCCATTCCTGCAGCAGGTCCTTCGGAATAAATACCTCCCCGTGCTTGAATATGCAAAGCCTTTTTGTCGGTTAACAGTCCAATTGGACCTTTTTCCGTGTACCTAAAGGTTTTTCCTGCAACCGATACTGCATCTAAATATGCTTTCATGACAGGAGGAAAGGAAAAATTCCATAATGGTGTGACAAAAATATATTTGTCTGCAGAAATAAATTGCTCACAAATCTCAGAAAGTCTGCCAACCTTTGCTTTTTCTTCCGTTGATAGCTGTTCAAAATCCGTTCCTGATCGAAGTTTTCCCCAGCCGCTGAAGACATCTACATCAATTTGTGGAACATTTACTTTGTAAAGATCCACATTAATAATTTCATGATTAGGATTCACTTCTTTGTAAGTGTCGATAAATGCTTTTCCTACTGCCATACTATAAGACTGCGTATCATCATGTGGATGAGCTGTTATGTACAATACTTTTGTCATTTTCGTATCGATCCTTTCTGTATCTAGAATGCATTCTAGTTTGTGCAATGAATAGGAATATATGCAGATATAAGAACAGATATAAACCAAAAATAAAAGGAATTTGCGTTTTTGCAAACTCCTTTGTTTTTTAGATATTATCTTCTCTAATGTAAGGGTTTCCACTAATGTTTGCACGCATTTCGTCAGTTAAAGTGAATTGCTCATTTACTGTAGAATTACTAGCGGAAGTTTCGATGTTTTGAATACTTCCATCATAATGAATTGGTTTATTTGTCATAGGTAAATTCACCTCCATTAATGTAGTTTATACATAAATTCCACTATTTATTTACTATTATTCATGGTAATTTTAAATATTCTAAATGTTGTTTTTGCTGGTAATTATTTACTATATAAGTGCTAGTTCAGGATATATGGTTTTCCTTGATTTAACCTTGCTTTGGTATTTATGATAAAATTTTTAAAAAAGGAGTCGGCTAATTATGAAATTAATTGATCTGCATTGTGACGCATTACTTAAACTTTCCGAAGGTAAAGGTTCGCTGCGTTTTGCAGACGCAAAAGAATTACAGACAAATAAAAAAAGGTTACATAAAGGGCAAGTCAAGGTGCAATTCTTTGCCATTTTCATTGAGCCGGATATTCCCTCAGACCAGAAATTCCAAGAGGCGCTTGTACAAATTGATTATTTTTATAAGGAAGTACTCGGGAAAAATCCTGATATGGTCCTTCTCAAAGATTGGTCAGATTTTGAAAAAATCAATATCGGTCAAATAGGCGCGATGCTAACCCTTGAGGGAGTCGATGCCATCGGCAACGATTTAACAAAGCTTCATATTCTTTATCAGCTGGGTGTTCGTTCAGTTGGATTGACATGGAACAATGCAAATTTAGCAGCTGATGGTGCAGGGGAACCGCGGGGAGGCGGGCTAACGCTACTTGGAAAAGAGATTGTTAAGTTTAATAATGAACATCAAATTTTGACTGATATATCTCATCTTAGTGATAAGGGAATATGGGAGGTCATAGAATCAGCAAAGTATCCAATCGCAAGCCACTCCAATTCTAGAACTCTTTGTCATCACCTCCGAAATTTAACGGATGAACAGGCAAAAGCAATGTTTAAAAGAAACGCCATGATCCATGTTGTTTATTTTCCTCCATTTGTAAAAGCAGAAGCTAAAGAGGTAACGATTTCTGATTTAATAAGGCATATCGATCATTTCTGCTCAATAGGCGGTGTTAACCATATTGGATTAGGCTCTGATTTTGATGGGATTGGGACATTTATAACTGATCTAGAGGACGCCTCA
>JAPSKD010000457.1 GCA_031177865.1 Bacillus sp. (in: firmicutes)
CGGCATTATTCGCTGCTTCAGGTCCCGCGACCCCTTCAATAGCTCCTTTTCCGAACTTTTCTTTATCTTTACTTAAACCTTTTTCTGCGCTATATGAGAAAAATGAAGCGATGGAAGCACCTGCGCCGGGTAATAATCCAACAAAGAAACCAATAACAGAACCACGTAGTATGGGTAATGTACTAGTCCTCATTTCCTTTTTTGAAGGTAATAATTTATTAATTTTTTGAATCGAACGACTGTCTGAATCCTTCTCTAAAATGGTTCCAAAAACTTCACCAATGGCAAATAATCCAACAGCAAGCGTCAGGAACTCAATCCCTTGATATAAAATTGGTTGGTCAAAAGTAAAACGTGCTACACCAGAAATTGTATCGACACCAATTGTTGATATTAGAATACCTAAAACAGCCATGATTAACGCTTTCGTCATTGATTTACCAGCCAGTCCTGAAACAGTGGCTAATCCTAAGATGATTAAAGCCGTATATTCTGCTGGTCCAAATTTTATAGCCCATTCAGATAACGGTTTTGCTAATACAATCAGCCCTATTAATGCAATTATTCCTGCTACAAACGATCCGATTGCGGAAATAGCAAGCGCTTCTCCCGCCTTTCCTTTCTTAGCCATTTGATAACCATCAAGTGTTGTGACAACAGAAGCTGCTTCCCCCGGGGTATTAATTAAGATTGACGTTGCAGAGCCTCCATACATGGCACCATAATAAACCCCTGCCAACATTATTATAGAGGCTGTAGCAGCTGCTTCTGGTGATAATCCACCTGTCAAAGAAGATGTAATTGGTACTAATAATGCAACCCCACTCATCGGACCAATACCTGGTAAAACACCAACAGATGTACCAATTACAACTCCAAAAAGTGCGAATAAAAGATTATGCCATTGAAACGCTGTAGCAAAACCATCCCCTAAAAACCCTAATACTTCCAACTCATTCACCCCTTTTTAAAAAGCAAACCATTCTGGAAATCCTGGTAACGTTCCCTGTAAAACTTCCACATAGACATAATAAACAACTAAAGTAAACAACAAAGATATTATGAAAGAATATAAAATTTTCTCTTTCTTCATAATTTGGAAGCCGATCAACAAGAAGATAAAGGTAGATATTAGATACCCTATCCATTGAAGAGTTACTGCATATAGTATTGCTAGACCCACCATTAGTAAAAATTTACCGTAATTTTGTTCCTCCGATTTTTGACTATCACTCTTGTATTTCGTAGTTTGGAAAAATAAAAGAATACTTAACAAGATTAAGATGATTCCTAATATCGTTGGCATTATATCCGGACCAACGCTACTGCCATATGTACTAGCAGAAATTTGAGAGCTTGAAACAATAAAGAATGTACCCACGACGATTAAAATAACGGACATATAGCGATCAAATGTTTTACTAGGCAACTCCCCCACCACCTTATATAGAGATTGAGAGAAGTGGTAGATCGCCACTTCTCTCTATTCTTTTTATTTCGCAATGCCTAATTTCTCTAATACGAGCTTAATGCTTGCTTCTTGTTTCTCAAGGATTTCCATAAATGCTTCTGAATCGTTATAGAAATACTCCCAGCCTTTTGCTTTCAATTCTTCCATCCATTCATCTTTTTTAGCTAACTCAGCAATTTTCTCTTCCCAATACGCTTTAGCTTCTTCTGTCATATTTTTAGGACCAAAGATTCCGCGCCAAATTGCAAAGTCTGAATTAATACCTAGTTCCTTCATTGTTGGAACATCAGAAAAAACGCCAGGTAAACGTTCAGGTGCATCTACTGCTAAAACTTTTATTTTTCCTGCTTCTAAAAATTCACTTACTGAGGAAGCAACACTTGTTAACACGTCTGCATTACCACCAAGTAAGGCAGTCATAGACTCTGCTTTTCCGTCATAAGGTACATACTTTAATTGAGTACCATCTAAGCCATAATCTGTGGCAGGGATTAAGAAAGACAAATGGTCTACTGCACCAGGGGCAGAACCTCCAGCAATTGATAAATCAGCAGGATTCTCTTTCATGTAATCAAATAAAGATTTTAAATCATTAAACTGTGAATCTGCAGATACCGCAATTACTCCATAATCTTGGAACAATGTAGCGATTGGCGTTGTATCACGATATCCATATGGACTATTTCCATCCTTTTTAATATTGTTAATCAACATCGTAGGAGACGTTAAGAATAATTTGTAATCATTATCAACATCTTGTGTAGCATATTCCGCTAAAAATACGGAACCACCACCACCTGGCTTTAGTTCTACAGTCATTTGCTGTTCAACAATTTTTGTATCCGCTAATACTTTTGTGAATGATCGTAACGCTGTATCAAATGCTCCCCCAGCACCCGATGGAGCAACAAAAGTTACAGGCTTTTCCGGATACTTCGATTCTTCATTCGCTCCAGTATTACCATTGCTATTCGTATTTGACCCACACCCCGTTACCAAACCAACTAATAGGACTATAAGGAAAATATTCCTTAAACTATAACTTAATCTCCCCATACTTCTTCCCCCTTTTATTTGACTACGTTTTTATTTAAAGCATTTAACACATCTGTATAACTATTTGGTACTTTGTTATTAAAGTAACCTTTCAAATCACCATTGACAATTTCTTGCAGAATTGCTTTTGTTTGTTGTGACATCCTTGATGATGTATGAATATCCTCTAGCGTATTAATGACTTCTTCCATTTCAGTTACACGTCTCTCTGCATGAATTGCAGTACGTGTAATCAGTAGATTGGCCAATTCTTCAATTGATTGATTGCTTAATGTTCTCTCAATAGATTTTAGAATGTCTTTATCTATTCCGAATTGATAACTTGCACTTAATGTCTCGAGTAAAAGTGCGGTAAATCCTTTCATAAAAATACTACGGCACATTTTCATTGCCGAAGAGCTACCAGCATCTTCATTTATAAATGAAATATTCATCCCGAATTCATTTAACTGTTTCTCCAATTCGATTGCACCATTACCACTAACGAAAATAGGAACTTTGTGCTTGTGTGGAGGTACCGGTTCCATAA